>JACSRG010000049.1 GCA_014879865.1 Anaerolinea sp. | reverse complement strand
TCGGCCGCCCGTAACCGATCGGCTCTGAGACGTTCCCCCATCCGATCGGCCAGCTGCACCTTCACGTCCGAGGTGGTAATCACGGCGAAGCGCCACGGCTGGCGATTGTGGGCCGACGGGGCGCGCGTGGCACAATCGAGCAGGTGATGGATCTGATCGGGCGGCACAGGTCGATCGAGATAGCGCCGAATCGAACGGCGGGTACGTAAAGCGGTGAATAGATCCAAGCGGTCACTCTCTCAGTGGAAGTGGCGCGATTATAGCACTGGATTAACGCCACAGTGAATGTGTTAGACTTACGGTAGTTGCTGCGTGGAGGTGGTTATGATGCGTGTATTGGTTACGGGCGCAACGGGCTTCATCGGCTCACGCCTAATCCCCGAACTGCTGGCTCAGGGTGTTCAGGTGCGCGCACTGACGCGCAATGCCGCCCGTTATGATGCCGCCGTCGGTGCCGAAGTGGTGCAGGGCGACATACTCGATCGCGCGTCTCTGTCAGCCGCTTTGAAAGGGGTCGAGGCCGCTTACTATTTCGTTCACTCCATGAGCAAAGACGCGCGCGGCACGGGCCTGTCGTTTGAGGAACGCGATCGGATTGGCGCGCAGAACTTCGTCGACGCGGCGGGCGAGCAGGGCGTGCAGCGGATCGTCTATCTGGGCGGACTGGGCGATGAGAATGACGCACTGTCGAAGCATCTACTCAGCCGCATGGAAGTAGGACGCGTGCTCGCTTCGGGCGCGCCGGCGTTGACGACCTTGCGGGCCGCGTTGATCATCGGGGCGGGAGGATCATCGTTTGAGATGCTGCGCTATCTCACCGATCGCTTGCCGGTGATGATCGCGCCGAAATGGCTGGAGACACGCAGCCAGCCCATCGCCGTGCGTGATTGCCTGAAGTATCTGGCAGGCTGCCTGTTTGAAGATCGCACGAGGGGGCGCGCCTTCGACATTGGCGGGCCGGACATCGTGACGTACCGCCAGTTGATCGGCACTTACGCCCAACTGCGCGGCTTGAAGCGTTTCATCATTGGCGTGCCGGTCTTGACGCCGCGGCTGTCTTCATACTGGATCAATCTCGTCACCCCGGTGTCGGCCGAGCTGGCGCGTCCGCTGGTGGATGGCTTGAAGAATGAAATGTTCTGCCACGACCAAACGATCCTCGACCTGATCCCGTTCGACCGCACGCCCATCCGCGAAGCGATTCGCCTCGCGCTGTTGGAGCCGAGCCCAAAACGCATCAGCGCCTGATCACGAGTCGGCCAAGCGGTGTGCTTGCTCGCGCAAGAAACGCAGCGTCAGCGTCTTGTGCGAGAGTCCCTGCGTGCCGAGATAGACGATGATCCCCAGCCGCTTCCCGAAGAGATCGATCAGGCGCGTAGTATAGTCTTCTACCCGAATGATGAGCGTCACCAGTGCACCCGATTGATCTTCGACCACCTCAAAGGAGATTGTTCCCCCTTCAGGCGCGCGCCGACTCCGCATCGCCCCGCCCACCACGGTCCAACTGATACGCGCCCCCTCGACATCGCTCGCCACGTGTTTGTCGGCGAACACCAGCACATCGCCGACGACGGGCGCGCGCATCGCGAACACCTCGCCACGCTGGACGGTGTAAAAGACGCCGAACGTCATGCGCCGCATCGCGCGGAAGTAATCGTCGGCCAGCCGTTCGATGAAGGCAGCATCCAGTGCGCACTCGGGCGACCATTGTTCATGCGGTATCATGATGCGCTGCTCGGACCACAGGCGGCCATCGGCTTCAAACCGCACGACGTGTAATTCATGTTTGATCATGGGCTAACCGTAGCCAGAATATGGCACACATCGATCGAGATAACGGCGGATCGAACGGCGCGATCGCAACAGATCGTCCATCAGCGAATCTTCAACAGCGGCAGCCATTCGGGATGATCGCGCA
>JACSRG010000050.1 GCA_014879865.1 Anaerolinea sp. | reverse complement strand
TGCACGAGCACGTTGCGGACGCTCAACACGCCGCTTTCGAAGCTGGCAGTCTCGACCGCGCCGAGCGATTGCGCGTCGATGACCGCGCCGCCGTAAATGCCGAACATCGAGCCGAACGTCTGGTCATTTTCGAGCAAACCGCCGGTCAAGCTGTCTACGCCGATGCCAACATGCGGCACATCCGGCTGCACAACCGCATTGAGCAGGCGCGCAAAGCGGGCGCGCTCCCAGAAGTGTTGTTCGAGGACGACCGACTGCGCGCCGAAGTCCAGCCCGCGCCGGGGGACAGTTTCCTCGCCGACCATGCCGTCTTCGCCGTTCCACAGATCGACCGCGCCTTCGCGCAGCGCGTTTTCCGGTCCGAACTCGTCGCCGCCGTAGCCGCCGATCATCGTGCGCGAGAGGATCGCCAAGCCCGCGCTGTTACCGCCCATCGGCACGCCGCTCTCGAATGCCGCTTGCAGCGCAGCTTCGAGCGGAGTCCCGGCGGTGATCTGCATGGCGAAAGTCTGGTCGCCGCCGAGGAAGTAGACCGCCGCGAGATCATCGGCGAAGTAATCGAGCGCGATCTCGGTCAGCGCCGCTTCGCGGGTATAGATCGGCGGCACGACGACTTCGCAGCTCACATCTTCCGGCGCTTGCAGGCGGCACTCGTCCTCTAGCTGGCGGCGGCGGCGTTCGGCGAAGATTTCGTTGTCGATCAATTCTTCTTCCGTCTGCCCCAACGGGTTATAGGTGAATGACATCGGCATCATCAGCATATACACACGCCCGCTGTCGAATCCCTCGGCGTGGTGCAGCGCCGCCTCAACAAAGCCGGGGAAGGTATCGACGTAGAAGCCGCCAATCGGGATAAGCGTGGTATCGCCTTCCCCATGCGCGCTGACACCAACTGCCGTCAAGAGAATCACCACTAAAGCTAAGAAAAGAATCTTTCGCATGTGTCACCTTTACGACTGGACTTGAAATGTTAATTGGACAAAAAGTAGTGTAACCTTGCGTTCATGATTTTGCCATTTTCCGCGTGGAGGTGATGCAGTGGAACTAGACGAGATTCGCGCACTGTACATTCAGCAGCAGCGCATTGACGTGAATTACTCCGGCACGCGGCGCGAAGTCACCGAGCATGTCGTGCGCGTGATCGACGACGAACGCGGTTCGGTGGTCTACTCCCGCTTGAATGAAGCGAATGCGGATGCCGTCATCGCGGCGGAGATCGCCTATTTTCGGAGGATCGGGATCGCGGACGATTTCGAGTGGAAGCTGTACGAGGGCGATCAACCCGCCGATCTGAAAGACCGCCTGATCCGGCATGGCTTCGAGCCATCCGAACCGCCCGATGCGATTCTCGCGCTGGATTTGAGCAATCTGCCGCCCAAGCTCGCCGCGCCGGTGACGCATGACATCCGCCGCGTGCGCGACCTCGCCGGACTGGACGACATCTACAGCGTGATCGAGCAGGTGTGGAGCGACGAGGATCACGGTTCGTCAAAACGCTATCACGGTAAACTGCTGCTCGAACAACCGGACGCCGAAAGCATGTACTGCGCTTATGTGGACGGCAAGCCGGTCAGCGAAGGCTGGATCGACTTTTCCGGCAAGGATTTCAGTGGATTGTGGGGCGGGGCGACGCTGCCGGAATATCGCAATCAGGGGATTTACACCGCGCTGGTCGCCGTGCGCGCACAGGAAGCGATTCGGCGCGGAAAACGCATCCTGACCATCGACGCCAGCCCGATGAGCCGCGCCGTGCTGGAAAAACAGGGCTTCCAGTTGATCACGTCGGCGTGGGAATGCCTGTACAAGGGGGAGTAGGGACAAGGCATGCCGGTAAGTTCGTAGAATAGCGTGATTGCCTTTTCAAACCTCACCCCCCAGCCCTAGCAGGGGGGTGAGGTTTGAAAAGGCAATCACGCTAT
>JACSRG010000675.1 GCA_014879865.1 Anaerolinea sp. | reverse complement strand
CCGCCGCCGTCGCTTCGCTTACTGCCGCTGCCACGTTTCTCCGGCAGCGTGAGCGTGAACACGTCCCCGCCGACGGCGACATGCCGCTCGTTTCCCGCCGATTCGACATGCGTTGTGACCCGTTCCCCGCCGAAGGCGAGGATCACGCTGCCGTTGGCTTGGGGCAGCGCACGAAACGTATAGGTCTGTTCCCCGACGACGGCGCGATACGTCCCGTCGGGCTGTTGTTCAAGCTGAACGGTGTAGGTGCTGCCGTTATGCTGGTAGGTCGCGATCATGACTCCTCACACGAGGCGAGTTCAGGGTAGAGCAGATTGGCGTATGCGTCCAACTGCGTCTCATCGTCCGCGAGGAAGACGAGCGAGAAATTGCCGACGCGCTGTTCGGTCACGGGTTCGATCCAGTAACGCATTTGGTAGTCGAAGCCGTTGTAGACGAGATCGAACTCGAACAGGCGCAGCCCTTGCAGCCCGCACTGCGCGGTTTCCTCATACGAGTCGTAGACCTGCAAGATCGTGTCCCACCCGTCATCGGTATAGTAGGACATGATGTCCGAGCCGACATAGCCGCAGTCGAAATGCAGCAGTTCAAGGTATGCCATCCCGAAATCGACGTCATTACGCCAAGTGAACTGCGTGCGGTCGTCCAGTTCGGTGACCGTCAGCCCCCAACCTTCGCCATCGAAGACATCCCCGATCATCGTCGCTGCCACTTCCGTATCCGACTTCGTGACAGGCGGGCAAATGCTGACGATCTCATTCGGGGCGGGCGTCGGCGTGGCAGAGAGCGGCTCAGCGGTGATGGCGATCATCGTTGGCTCAAAACCGCCCACCGGTTCGGTCACTGACGACGAAATGCCGAAGAAGCCAAAACCGAAAAACAGAACGACCAAGAGTGTTGAGATGAGTCCGCACATAGAGTCAGGCAATCCTTTCGTTCATCAGCTATGATCCGATTCTAAATCCGTCCGCGCGCGCCCATGGATCAGGTTTGCGCGCCGTGCCGGTTGTAGGCAGATCCGGCGCGCTGCCATGTGTCAAGTCGTGCAGCGCCGCCGCGATCAGCGCGGTGGGTGGCGGAGGCACTTCCGGCGCGACCAGCTCGTCCAGATGCGTTTCGATGAACTTGGTATCGACCTCACCTGCTTTGAATGCCGGGTGATTGATGAGCGCGCGCAGAAACGGCAGGTTGGTCGTCGTGCCGAGGATCACCGTGTCGCGCAGCGCCGCGTCCATGCGCTGGATCGCGCCCTCGCGCGTCCAATCGTAGACGATCAGCTTGGCGATCATCGGGTCGTAGTGGATGGTGATCGTATCGCCCGTCTCAACGCCCGAATCGACGCGCACACCGAGTCCGCTCGGCGGGATGAATTCGAGCAGTGTGCCGACGGCGGGTAGGAAACCGGCGCGCGGGTCTTCGGCGTACAGGCGGCATTCGATGGCGTGTCCGCGCTGCGACAGATCGGCTTGGGTGAACGGGAGCGGTTCGCCCGCCGCGATCCGAAGCTGAAGCTTAACCAAGTCCAACCCCGTGACCATCTCCGTGACCGGGTGCTCGACCTGCAAGCGCGTGTTCATCTCCAAGAAGTAGAATTCGCCCGATGGCGACGCGATGAACTCGACCGTCCCCGCGTTGACGTAGCCGACCGCGCGCGCCGCTTCGACGCCCGCCGCGCCCATCTGCGCGCGAATTTCCGGCGTCAGCAGCGGCGAGGGCGATTCTTCGATGACTTTCTGGTGGCGGCGCTGCGCGGAGCATTCGCGCTCGAACAGATGCACCGTACTGCCGAATTGATCCGCCAAGACCTGAATTTCGATGTGCCGTCCGTGCTCGATGTAGCGTTCGAGGAAGACACGCGGATCGCCGAAGGCGTGCTGTGCTTCACGCCGCGCCGCCGCCAGCGCCTCCCGCAGATCGGCGGGGTTGTAGACGACGCGAATCCCCTTGCCGCCGCCGCCGCCCGCCGCCTTGACCATCACCGGATAGCCGATGTTATCCGCCGCCGCGACGAAATCGGCGTCGTTCTGCGCGTCGCTCTGGTAGCCGGGGACGAGCGGCACGCCCGCCTTGCCCATCAGCGCGCGGGCTTCGGTTTTGACGCCCATCAAACGGATCGCGTCCGGCGGGGGACCGATCCAGACTAAGCCCGCGTCGATCACGGCTTGGGCGAAGTCCTCAACTTCCGAGAGGAAGCCGTAGCCGGGATGCACGCAGTCCGCGCCGGAACGCCGCGCCGCGTCGATCAGTTTGGGGATGTTGAGGTAGCTGTCGGCGGGGTTCGCCGCGCCGAGCAGGTAGGCTTCGTCGGCGAAATGGACGTGGCGCGCGTCGGCATCGACTTCGGAGTAAACGGCGACCGTCTTCAAGCCCAGTTCATGACAGCCGCGCATGATGCGGAGGGCGATCTCGCCGCGATTTGCAATCAAGCATTTGTTCAAACGCATAAGTAACATCCGCTGGTTAATCGGAACTGCCCCGATTATAGCGAGAAATGTACCTCTGCGCGTGGAATCACGATGGGAGCAGCGGGCTGCCGGTTGCCAAGTCCATTTGCAGCAGTTCGGCGGTTTGCTGTGCCTGCTTGCCGATGAAATTCGCGACCATCTTCACGATGTCACGCGCCTCGTCCCACGTCAGCTCTTGGCGTGTACCGAGTTTATGCGCGCAGACCTCTTCGGCGATACCCTGATAATGCAGCGCCAGCATTGGCTGGTGATCGCGCAGATTCGCTTTCTTGGGCAAGTCCAATTCTTTCTTGAGCTGCGCCGCTGTGCGCTGCCACAAGCCCATGTAGATGTCGTCGGTCGCGGTGGCGAAATGGCGCGGTGTCAGCAGTTCCTCAACCGCCGCCGACAGCGCCGCCGTGAACTGGTTGCGCTTGATCTTGCCTTCAATGCGCGCCTGTATCCAGCGATCATCTTTGCCCTGTGCGCGGTAGGCTTTGATCGCGGCGTCGATGGCTTCGTCCGGATTGATCGCGCCTTTCAGCACGACGGTTTCAGGGGTGCGCCGGATTTCATCGACGAACGCACCCGCAGCCGCGAGGAACTCGCGAACCTCTTCTAGAACGGGGCGAACTTCCAGCGGGCGAAGGTACTGGGCAATTACATAGACACCTTTGTCGTCTGTAAAAGGTCGCTTGTAGGTTTTTCCGTCGGACGCGCGATAGGGCAGACTTCTCCACAAGGGAGAAGTCTTCTTCTTGAGTTTCGTCCAATCTTTTGACGCTTGCTCGTTGGTCACACCAATGAGTCCGACAATCCAATCTTGCACGGCGTAGTACATGCCGTCTTCGGTTTGGACGTGCGCTAAGGGAAAATTCCAGCGGGTTGCGACGATCAGTGGGAGGGGAGTATCATCACGATCTTGGGAGACATCTTCAAAAGGCAGGGGCAAGTTAGTCATCACTAAGCTCCGTAAGGATTTATACGTTATCATCAGTATAGAACTTAATTGCGAATTAGATCAAGCAGTCTGGCAGTCAATACAATGGATATTACAGCCTTGAAACCGAAATTGCGTTTACAGAATCGCTTGGCGATTTTGCTCTACCAGAAGGAACTGCGTGACAAGCGCCGGGTGACGCAAACCGAAGTGGCGGCAGCGATTGGCGTGAGTCGGGCGACGATCACCAACTGGATGCATAACGATGTAACGAAATTCGAGGCGCACATCATAGAGGGATTATGCGCATTCTTTGAGTGCGGGTTGTGTGATCTGCTCTATCTGGAAGATGTCTCCGACGAGGAAGAGTGAGTGATGGCTGTTCCCTTTTTAGGCGCTGATCTGCTGCGCGGCGAGCTTGTCCGGCTGACGCGCCCCATCGACGCCGACTACGCCGAGATCGCGCGCTGGTCGCTCGACATGGAATATCAACGACTGCTGCGGAAGTCGATGGTCTACCCCAGCAACGAAGCCGAAACTGCTTCATGGCTCGGCAAGGTCGATGAGTACGAGTTCGCGCCGTTCTCGATCCGCACGCTGGTCGAAGACCGGCTGATCGGCTTTCTAGCGATCAAAGACATTTTCTGGCAGGCGCGCCACTGCATGTTCTTCATCAGCATCGGGCTGGACGCGGATCGCGGCAAAGGCTACGGCACGGACGCTGTCCGCGTGATGCTCAAATACTGCTTCTGGGAAATGAACATGAACCGCGTCGGCTTAGAGGTGATGCTCTACAACGACGCCGCCCGCCGCTCGTATGAGAAGGTCGGCTTTACGGCGGAAGGCACGCTGCGCCAGTTGGTCTACCGCGACGGCGTGTACTACGATGTGCTGCTCATGTCGATGCTGCGCCCGGAGTGGGAAGCGCGTTACGGCGAAGACAGCCGCCGCCGGGGGTGAACCGGCGGCAGATGGGAACTACACGTTGAAGCGGATATGCACGATATCGCCGTCCTTGACGATGTAGTCGCGCCCTTCAAGCTTGAACTTGCCCGCCGTCTTGAGCGCCGCCTCGCTCCCCAACGTGATCAAGTCGTGGTAGTTGAACACCTCGGCGCGGATGAAGCCCTTTTGCAGATCGCTGTGGATGACGCCTGCCGCTTCCGGGGCGGTCGCGCCGATCTTGACGCTCCATGCGCGCACTTCGTCCTCGCCGACGGTGAAGAACGATTGGATGTTCATCAGCTCGTAGGACAGGCGGATCACTTTGGACGCGCTCAATTCGGTGATGCCGTATTCTTCCATGAAGACCTCGGCGTCTTCCGGTTCAAGCTGCGCGAGTTCGGACTCGATGCGCCCTTGCAGTGCCACGATCCGCGCATTCTGATGCTCGTAGGTGAAGCCCGTGTCTTTGGTCGCTTCGTTGGCGTTGAGCACGATCAGCGCGGGCTTGAGCGTCAAAAAGCCGTAGCCGCGATACGGTTTCATTTCCTCGTCGGTCAAGCCGAGGTCACGGAGCGGCGTGCTGGCTTCGAGCGCGGCTTTCAGGCGGTTCATCATCTCGATCTCGTCAAGCTGCGCCTTTTCCATCGTGCGCCCCTTACGGCGCATTTCGGCGTCCAGCTTTTCCAACCGCGACTCGACCATGACCAGATCGCTCAACAGGAATTCGCCGTCCAGCGCCTCGACATCGCGCGCCGGGTCGATGGTCTCATACGGATGCGGCACGTTCGCATCTTCAAACACGCGCACGACGTGCAAGAAGCCGTCCAACTGCGCGAGTTCATTGCGGAACTGCCCTTTCAAGCCGCCTTCGCCGATGCCCTTATCCAGCCCGCCGATGTCCACATACGTCACCTGCGTGTAGGTGGTCTTCTTGGGGTTGTACATCGCCTTCAGCTTGTCCACGCGCTGATCCGGCACGGGGACGACGGCGGTATGTACCTCGAACTGCCCGCTGGTCGCCGCGCCGGTCGGCAGGCTGCTGCGCGTCAGCGCGTTGAAGATCGTCGTTTTGCCGCTGTTGGGTAAGCCGATAATGCCTAGTCTCATGTCTGCTCGTCCGGGTTGTTTGTCGAAAACTGGCAGACAGTATAGCCGCAAAGCGGACGGAAATGAATTATCAACCGCCGGAATCAACCTCACCCCTACATCCCCTCTCCATATGGAGAGGGGGTTGGGGGGTGAGGTGGGATTTTCACACCACTGCCCACGAACGCATGTACAATCAAGGAACAACCAAGCGAGGCGGCGATGATTCATCTGCGATCTGTCAGCTATTCGAGCAGTTTGCCCGCCGGGGATGGGTTTCCGTTCACCGTGCCGAGTCTGCGCGCGCTCGTGAGCAGCGCGCTGCCCGAACTCGCCTTCGACGCGGCGGTGACGTTCTTCGTCGGCGAAAATGGATCGGGCAAATCGACCCTGCTCGAAGCGTTAGCCTGCGCGGTCGGCTCGATCACGGTGGGCAGCGAGAGCGTCAGCACGGACAAGTCGCTCACCGCCGTGCGCGACTATGCCCGTCATATGAAGCTCGTCTGGAACAAGAAGACCAAGAAGGGCTTCTTCATGCGCTCCGAGGACTTTTTCGGCTACGTCAAGCAGCAGGGGCGCATCAAAGAAGAGATGCTGGCGGATCTGCGCGAGATCGAGGACGAATACAAGGGGCGATCCGCGCTGGCGAAAGGCTTAGCGTCGATGCCCTACGCCCGCGAACTCGCGGATATGGGGCGGCGCTACGGTGACGGCTTGGATGCCTACTCGCACGGCGAGAGCTTCTTCACCCTGTTCCGCTCGCGCTTCGTGCCGAACGGCTTGTATCTGCTCGACGAACCGGAAGCGCCGCTCTCGCCGAGCCGCCAACTCACGCTGATCGCGCTGCTCAAGCAGATGGTCGATCAGGGCGGGCAGTTCATCATCGCCACGCACTCGCCGATCCTCATGGCGTACCCCGGCGCGGCGATCTGGAGCTTTGACGGCGGGACGCTGCGCCGCATCAGCTACGAGGAAACCGAGCACTACACGATCACACGCGGGTTTTTGAACAACCCGCAGAGCTATCTCAAACATTTGCTGGAATGAGGGCAGCACGGAGTCACCCGATGTTCTGCCCCCATCCCGTCGAACCTTCGCTTGGGGGTAGGGAGATCACCCCGAAAGCCCACCTGCCTACCCCTTCTGCACGGGATACTGCACCTCGGTCGCCGAGTCGCTGTAATCATTGGGGTCGTGCTTGATGTAGACCTCGCGGTACGCCCCGGCGATCTGGTAGCCGTTGGCTTCGATCCAGCCCACAATCGCCGTGTGAAGCTGCTGGAAATCCTCGAAGTTGCCATGATGCACAGCGGACGCGACCAGTGTCTCCGGCAGTTCGTAGACCCGCACACGCTCCGAACTGGGGACGGGACGTTCCACCGGGACGGCGGCTTCGGCTTCCTCGCCAACGAGGATTTCGGCGGGTTGATGCCAGATGGCGAAGTGTGACCCCGTGACTTTCGCGTTTTGGGTCTTCACGTAGTCACACACTTCCCCGAACGCCGGGTTGAGGTACTCCGGCACTTGGTCATTGGTCGGGATGGTGACACGGCGGGAGACAATCGTCATGGACGGAACGGTCTTGAGGACGACATCATACGTAGACATGCTGTTCTCCAGTTCTATTTGCCTCAGACGCGCCGCTATCCGTGCCAACCGCGCTTGCTCGGCGGCGAGATGCTGTTCCAACTCGGCGTGCTTCAAGGTGAGCATACCGCGCAGTTGGTCGAGCGTTACGCCGCCGTTCAACACCTGCTCGATCTGTTCCAGCGAAAAACCGATGTCTTTCAGCGCCAGAATCCGGTTGAGCCGGGGCAGTTGAGCGACCGAATAGTAGCGATACCCCGTGAAGCTGTCCACGCTGACCGGCTTAAGCAAGCCGATCTCGTCATAGTGGCGCAGCGTCACGACGGATACTTGTCCGAGTCGGGCGAAATCACCTATCTTGATCATGGTTGTTTGTCTCCGCGCGAAGATAGTCTCATGTTACAGTCTCAGGTAGGCTGAGAGTCAAGAGGTTCGAGAAAGGAGAATTCGCCCCATGCCCCCGACTTTCCCGCGCAAACGTCTGCTGCGCGCGCACGGCAAAAGCGTCGTGTTTGCGCGCGGCAGCATCGAAAGCGCCGAACACGTCTTGATGAAGGCGTTCATCTGGGCGCTCTACCTGCCCGACTACCCCGATCTGTATGTCGAGACGCGCATCGGCGACAAGTATAAGCCGGACGTGGTGCAGATGGGCGCGGACGGCAAGCCGATCTTCTGGGGCGAATCCGGTCAGGTGAGCGTCAAGAAGATCGAGTCGCTGGTGCGCCGCTTCCCGGCGACGCATTTTGTGATCGCCAAGTGGGGGATGAAACTCGACCCGGTGGCGGAGATCGTCGCGGAAGCGCTCGACGGGCGGGAGCGCCGCGCGCCCTTCGACCTGATCCGCTTCGCGCCCGACAGCGCGGATCGCTTCATCGACGCGGACGGTAATGTGACGCTCACCCACGCCGATCTCGAATGGCGGCGCTTCTGACTCCGGCGCGCTTTCCCTGCAAAACGTAAATTTCTTGTGGGATGGACAAATCTCCTAACAATGCAGTGACCGCGTGATTCGTAAATGCCGCTATACTCTAGGTTAAGGTTTGGAGATGGCAGACCATGAGTAATCCGGTCAATTACCCCGACATTCTCGGCGTGATCACCAAGAACGCGCGCGCAAACTTTGGTGTTGCACAGGTGGCGCTCGCCGTGCGCCCCTCGACGCCGCGCGCCGGACAGCCGTTTGAGGTGCTGCTGCTGATCCAGAACGCCAGCGATGTCGATGTTGAAGTGACGGCGACGATCACCCTGCCCGAAAGCGATGCGCGCAAACAGAAAGGGCGCTTCTCGACCAAAGCGGGGCGCGTCGTAGCGAGCGTCAAGCCTGCGGAGGTCGGCGTCGTGACGATCCCGGTCTCGGTCGCCGGGGACGCCGCGTCTGCACCGGGGTATCACATTTTGATCGATCTGGACACGCATACGGCAAGTAAACCGCAGCGTTTGCGCGCCGATACGGGCGGCGGCGCGGTCGAGGGGCAGTACGTTTCGCCCGCGCTCAAGGAGCGGATCATGGCGCTGCGCGCGCTGACCTTTAGTGCCAACAAGCGCGCGGGACGCAGTGCGCTCGAACTCACGTTTGATCTCGCTCCGGGCAAGCTCGGCGGTGCGCCACCCGAAGCGCATTCCACATGGACGAGCATCTGCAAGGTGTCCGATTATCTGGATGATCGCTACCTGCTCCATCGCTACGGCGCGCTCCTGCAAATCAAGACGCTGCCGCACTTCAAGCGCGCGGAACTGTATCAGCCGCTCAAGCAGGCGGTCATGGCGCGGTTTGCCGATGCGGGTTACCCGCTCAAGCACGCCGAAGCCGGATTGATCGCCAAACTGCTCACGCTGATCCTCGAATATGCTACGCCGCGTTTCACCGCGCACGGGCACGTCGCGGCGGGGCGCTACAACATCGACACGTTGATCGCGCGCGATCCGTTCACGCTCGAAAACAAGCCGTTCATCCCCTTCTGGATGCGCGGGTTGATCGGCTACATCGAAAAGGACGGGCGGGTGGCGGAACACCCGATCCCGCTGCTGACCAAGCACGTCTTTGACGATGTGCTGCGCGACGGGATCGACTACGGCTTCGACTTGGTGGAACGGGACTGCGGCGAGGATGTCGGCACGCCGGAGGAACGCGCCAATTACCGCGAGAAACTGCTGGCGCGGCTGAAATCCAAGTCGGGGATCGATTTCAGCGTCGCCTATCTGCCGCTGGTGATGGGCGGGATGAGCGTGACTGATCTGGTCATGCTGCCGGAAGAAAGCCCGACTGAGCTGTTGAAAGCAGTCAGCCACGCGCTGGAAAGCCGCGCGAACGAGGTCGAAGAAGACGATCCGATTTTCGCAATGACGCAAGACCTGCTGTGGCGTACCGGTCAGAAATATGGGATTAAGTTGAGCTGAACTATGGATAATCGTTTGCACTTCGAGCCGCTGTACCCGGATGTATTAGGCGCAATCGCGGGTAACTTGCGTGTGATCATCGAGCCCGTTCAAGCAGCGGTCGGCATTTTCCCGCGCCGCGCTTACATCAACCAACCCGTCGAAGTCGTCGCCATCCTGCAAAACATGGTCGATCAGCCGGTCGAAATCAAGGTAGCGCTCGACCTGCCGTCGAAAGACCCGAACGGCAAGCCGATTGCCTTCTCGACGCCCAAGAAAGCCGTCACGCTGCAACTAACCGGCGGCGAAGCGGGCGTCGTGCGCCTACCGCTTGTGCCGATCAACCCGTCGCAGCCCGCCGAAGATGTGCCGGTCACACTGTCGATCAAGGCGCGCACGGGCAAGAATGCCAATGCCGTCCGCCCGCCGACGCGCAGCGCGCCGCCGTCGGTGCTGGCGGTCTCGCCGTTCAAGCTGCAAGTGCTGCAAGACATCGACTTCGCCGACCATGCCGTCAACGGCGACAGCATCAGCGTGTTTTTCGCCATCGAACCGAAGAAACTCCCGGCATACACGCAGCAGTTGAAGCCGACCTACGAAGCGCTGTGGACGCGCCAGCAGTTAGGCGAAGAACGCAAGCACATCCTCGCCAAGATCGACGATGCCCGGTTGATCGCGCATTCGTTCATCGCCAACGAGGTGTATATCCCGCTGTTCCACGCCGTCGATGAAATCTATGCGGCGCACGGACTGCCGCTGCACCCCGGCGAAACTAACGCCATCGCCAAGCTGATGACCTACACGCTCGGCGATCAATCGGACACCGACCCGAATTATCGCATCGAGGATCAGCGCTGGTTCCAGACGTTGTGCCAGACATTGGCATCCGACGAAACCGTCGCGCGCGTCAACCCCGGCGACATCGTCGTGCGCCATTTGTTCGAGGCGGTGATGTACGATGCGATCCTGCTGGCGTTCGCGCTGATCCGTCCGCGCGTGCGCACCAACTTGGGCGATAAGACGGAGCGCATCGTCTACGCTAACCGCGTGCTCAAGTGGCTGGCGGGTCAAAGCGAAGCCGACCTGATCTACATTTACCTGCCGCTGGTGTTGGGTGGCGTTGCGGTGAATCACGTCGTCGTCGCGCCGAAGGATGATCCGTGGGGGATGATCGACGATCTGCGCGAGGCAGAACGCGGGCGCGTTCGCTTGGTCGCGGGCGATGCAGCGGAGATTTTCGACATGCTCGACAAGCTGCTCGAACGCGGGGAAGAAGATTTGCGGCGGGCGCGGATTTCGCGCGGGTAAGGTTGTTGGATTTCTCACACGGCGCAAACACGATTTTTACGCGCGGCGGATATACTTCTACCATCACGAAAGGATCGTGACCGAACATCGATCCGTAGGATCATGAGATCAAGGTAAACGAGCGATGATGCGTTTTGAACGATTCACCGAACGCGCGCAAGATGCGGCAGCCCGCGCCTATGAAATCTTGCAGCGCTACGGACATAATCAGGTCGATACCGAACACATCCTCTTGGCGCTGCTCGAACAGGCGGACGGGGTCATCCCGCAGCTTTTGGAGCGCCTGTCGGTGGATGTGAATGCCATGCGGTCGCGCCTTGACGAGGTACTGCGCGCCAGCCCGAAGGCGGCGATCTATGGACAGGGGACGGGGCAGGTCTTCATCACGCCGCGTGTCAAGCGAATTATCGACACAGCGAATGAGGAAGCCAACCGTCTCAAGGACGAGTACATCTCGACCGAACATATTTTTCTCGCCATTTTGAGCGAACGGAACACCGCCGTCGCCAAAATTCTGGCGGACAGCAGCGTGAGCAAAGAGCGCGTCTACGATGCGATCAAGGATTTGCGCGGCGGTCAGCGCGTGACCGATCCGCAGGCGGAAAGCCGCTATCGCACGCTGGAAAAGTACAGCCGTGACCTGACGCGTATGGCGATTGAAGGCAAGCTCGACCCGGTGATCGGGCGGGATGCCGAAATCATGCGCGTGATTCAGATTCTCTGCCGCCGCACCAAGAACAACCCGGTCTTGATCGGG
>JACSRG010000264.1 GCA_014879865.1 Anaerolinea sp. | reverse complement strand
CCGCCAGCCTCACCAATGCCGCTGTAAGCTGCTGTTCTTTGTAGCGCACCCAATCCAGATAATAGGGCAGGTCGCTGGCGGTTTGGGCGGCACAGCCACGAGGCGGGGGAATCTGGTCGAAGTCGGCATAGGCGCTGTGATATGCGTAGTTCAGCGCGTCAATCGTGCGGTAGTCGCGCCGGAGCATCTCCCGGTACTGCTGAACGGCGTCCGGGTGGTAATCGAGATAGTAGGCGTCAGTGCGAAAAAAGTACGTCAGTTCGTTATCGACTTGGCATGCGATGATCCTGCCGCTCGGATAAAGGTGCGGGATCAGGCGCGGGCACAGATCGTCAAACCACCCCGCGATATACGCATAAAAGCGTTCGCTGGCGTAACTGGGCACGGCGAACGGCTGCGGGGGATAATCGACGATGGCTGGCGTATCCTGAGATGTGCGCGCTTGCACGGCAGGGTCGGACAGGACATGCTCCGGGCAGCCCCAGAAGGTGAGTTCCGCATTACTCACCGGCGCGGGACGCACGCATACCCATAAGTTGAGTTGTTCACACAGGCACAGGAAGCGGTCAAGGTCATTGGCAGGGTTCTCCTGACCGAAATCGAATCTCCTCGGCGCGGTCTCATGCACGCCCCATGGGATATACGTCTCGATCATGTGAAAACCGAGCGCTTCAATGCTGCGCAGGAGCGGTTCCCACATTACTGGCGGATGCCGCCAGTAATGAATCGTGCCCGCGTAGATCGGGATTGTTTCCCCGTCTACCGTAAGCCCATGCTGCCCGACCGAAATCCCCATAGCGACTTCCTTTCCGCATGCCGATACTCAGCATAAGCGGGTCGCAAGGTTTCAGCCTGACTAGAGGTGACTTCCGTCTGATATAGTGTGACCTTCAGGGCGCGCGCTTGCGTCCCTGCTGACGGTAAGCGGAGGGGGAAACGCCCATTTCGCGGCGAAAAGCGTGACTGAATGCCATGTCGCTGCTGAAACCTACATCCAGCGCGATCTCCATGACCGTCTGATCGGTTTCGATGAGCTTATTGCGCGCTAAGGCGATACGGTATCGACTGAGATACGTCATCGGCGGAATGCCCAGTTCACGCTGAAAAGATCGACTCAAGTAGCTTTGATCGACCGCGACGTGCTGCGCGATGTCTTCACGGGTAATGGCATCCGCATAGTGTTGGTGGATGTACGCCATCGCCCGCCGGACGATCCGCTGCGTTTGTCCGCCGATCACTTGTTCGCCTGTCAAAGCTGCATCCACATGGGCAAGTATTTCTTCGCTGGAAAAGACGCCTTTGCTCAGGATCGCGGTTACGCTGCGGGTCATCTGTTCGATTTCAGCCTCACTCAAGACATGTGCCGTCATGACAAGGATCGGAATCGCGCGCAGTGCGGGATCATCGTGCATGGCGCGCATGACGGCAAAGCCATCGATCTCGGGCATCATCAGATCGAGCAGCACCAGATCGACCGGTTGTGTACGCAGCACTTCCAGCCCGTAGCGACCACCGCCCGCCTGCACCATGTGATACCCGTCGCCGCGCGATTGCAGCATCCGCACGGTGACATCCAGCAAGGCGGGTTCGTCATCGATCACTAGCAGCGTATAGGGGCGTGTATCTGAAAGCAGGACAGGAGGCGAAGTCGTCTCAGAAGATCGAATGGGCGGCGGTGCCTGTTCAAGGGCGCGAACTTCGGCGGTCGGCAGCCTAACCGTAAATGCCGATCCTTCGCCTTCGACGCCGCTCGATTGCACGGTGATCTGTCCGCCGTGCAGTTCGACGATTCGTTTGCAGATCGCTAACCCCAAGCCCAAGCCGCCGTAGCCCAGTCCACTGGTGCGCTGGGACTGCTGAAACTCATCAAAGATAAGCTGCTGTTCGTGCTGCGGAATGCCGATCCCGGTATCGCTGACCG
>JACSRG010000190.1 GCA_014879865.1 Anaerolinea sp. | reverse complement strand
CAGCTTCTCGACGGCACGAGCACCACGCCCGATACCGTCCCGCGCGATGTCCATCTGCCCGCGATTCTCATTACCGTCAAGGATGAGGGGAAAGGGTTAAATCATGAGGAGGCGGAAAAAGTCTTCATGCCTTTCTTCCGTACCGAAGGCGCGAAGCGCGCCAAGATCGAAGGCGTTGGCTTGGGCTTGGCGGTGACCCGCAGCATCGTCGAGGTGCATCGTGGCAAAATTTGGGCAGTCCCCAACACCAAGATCGCCGGCGGCTGCTTCATGTTCACCATCCCCACCACCCGTGCATAAAGAAGGAACTTAACGCAAAGACGCAAAGACAGAGGAATTTGATCAACTTTCCTTTGCGTCTTTGCGTCTTCGCGCCTTTGCGTTGAGTCTTTTCCTTCTTTCTTTCTTTTCTTGTTTCTACTCCAACCCCAGCGCCGCCGACGCCCGGTTGCAGAGATTGACTCCGCCCGCGTTGTACCACGTATTCAGCATGTCGCTCGACGCCGCGCCCTGCTGCGCGTCCGCGTAAATCCCTGTCCCGTAGATGTAGTAACGCTGTGTCTCGTTCGCCCACGAGTCGAACTGCCGGTTGACCACCGACGGACCCCCGTTGTAGCACGCCATCGCCAAGCCGGTATCCCCGTTGGCGTAGCCCAAACACTCGTTGAGGAAATTCGCGCCGCGCTTGGCATTCGTATCCGGGTCGATCATGTCTTCGCCCGCCGCGAAATGGAACGGCATCACTTGAAACAAACCCTGCGCCCCCGCGTGACTGCTCACCGACCAGAAGCCGCACGATTCGATCTGCATGACCGTCGCCAGTAGATTCGGGTCAAGCCCATGTTCGGCTGCCCAGCGTTGAATATCACCGCTCCAGTAGCGGACTTCTTTCGTAAACATCGGCGCGATCACGCCTGACGGCACGCTGTACACCTGCGCGACGCCCGTCACCGTCGATGCCCCGCCGATTACGCGGCTGGCGACGCCAAAAGTCGATGCCAGCGCATTCGGCAGCAGGATCGCCAGCACGAACGCGATCAAAATCCAGCCGGGCAGATAGCGCACCCACGCGCCCTGACCCCGCTTGGCTTTCGGCTGACGCTCAAGCGTCCGTCGCTCTTGTTTGCTGTTGTTTCGAACTTGGACTGCCATTCACCATCTCGATCACCTAACCGTTCGATTCTACCTGAAAACCCCTCAGAATCAGCATAAAAGTTGTGTAAGACCCCTGATATGTGGGGGGATTTTCAGTCCATATGATAGAACGGATGTTCGGAAATATCAAGTTGGAATGTCGTTTGGATCGACCGGCAGTTTTAGCGCCCAACCCAGTCCGCCGAGGCACATCCGCGCCATCATCTGCGCCATCTGCTCCGGCGAATGCTCCCCGCCCTGATTCAGCCACCAGTTAATTACGCCGATCTCCGCGCCCGCCATGAACGCCGCGATGAAATCCAGCGGCAGATGCGCGTCCGGCGGCGCAAGCGGTTTCAGCACATCTTCGCGCATCAAGTTTTCCAGATACGCCCGCACCATGCGGATGAACTGCGGCGACCCGTGCGCGCCCAGCATCGCGCGGTAAAAGTCGGCGTGCGCGGCGACATGCTCGAAGTCGCGCGCGTCATGCACGTCATACGCGGCGAGCGTGAACTCGGAGCGCGTCACGGCGGGGTAGCCTTTGCTCAGTTCATCGTAAATGCGCTTCATGCTCGAAAACAGCAGTTCGTCCTTGTCGCGGAAGTGCAGGTAAAACGTCGCGCGGCTGACGTTCGCCTTGTCGGTGATGTCCTGTATGGTGATATTCGCGTAATCCTGCTCCTTGAGCAGATCGAGCAGCGCTTCGCTCAACAGGTGCAGCGTCCGCTCCCGCCGCCGATCCGGTCTTTTCTCTGTCGTCGTCATGCTTTCCCTCTTCTTGACACCTGTCTACTATTGTACACGCCGCTCCAACTGCGTGTTGACACGCCCCGCACTTTTCGTATCATCATTTATAGACATTGTGTCTATAACTAGTCAAACTGTCAATGAGTCGTGTTCAGGGCAAACATACCTGTTCTTCTCCCCTCTCCATGTGGCGAGGGGATTTAGGGGTGAGGTTAGGCGCTGACTAGGGCGAAAATGAAATATCTACCCCTGACGGGACTGCGGTACTCCGATCATGGCGACTTGTCACCGACGAGACACGCCTGTAGTCACCCTCCCCCTTCCCCTAAACGGAGCGGCGGGAAAAGGGGAGAGATACCACAGCACTTGTTTTCTTCCCTCTCCCTGAGGGAGAGGGATTGAGGGTGAGGGCTGGTTGCGTTGAAAACCTACCCCTGACAGTTGGGGGTGAGGGGCTGTTTTGATGCGTTTGCCCTATCAAGCTGTAGTAGTATCGAGGTTGTGAAATGGGACGTATTCCCGCTGGACCTGAAGTTCCCCGCACCCCTATCGGGATGCTGCAAATGGCAAGCGCGCTTAAAAGCGATATGTTCGCCTTTATCGGCAAGCGCTTGCAGACCTACGGCGATGTCTACGCGCTGCAAGTCCCCGGCGGACTGCACTATATCGTCGCGAACCCGGACTTCGCCTATGAGATGCTCGTCGGGCAGCCGCAAAACTTCTACAAGGATACCGGCTACAAAGACCCGAAAGTCGGGCTGACCCTCTTCTTAGGCAATGGCTTGCTTACCAGTGACGGCGACTTCTGGAAGAAGCAGCGCAAGCAGGTTGCGCCCGCGCTCCACGCTAGGCGCATCGAGGCATACGCCGAAACGATGGTCGAGTCTACCGATCTCATGCTAACGCGCTGGCACGCTGGCAGCGTGCTCAACATCGACCGCGAAATGATGCGCCTGACGCTCGGCATCGTCGCCAAGACCCTCTTCAACGCCGATATTTCGGCGCAGGCGGGGCGCATCGGGCACATCCTCGACACGCTTCAGGCGGCGATGATGCCGCTGGATGTGCTTCCCGCGTGGGTGCCGACGCCGCTCCGCTTCCGCCGTGACCGCGCCATCGCCGGGCTTGACGAGATCGTCTACGGCATGATCAACGCGTGGCGCGAACAGGGCGCGGATCGCGGCGATCTGCTCTCCATGCTCATGCTCGCGCAGGACGACGACGGCAATCACATGACCGACAAGCAGATTCGCGATGAGGCGGTGACGCTCCTGCTCGCCGGTCACGAGACGACCGCCAACACGCTCAACTGGACATTCCTCCTCCTCGCGCAGAACCCCGACGTCGAAGCCAGGCTCCACGACGAGCTGGATTCAGTCCTCGGTGGTGCGCTGCCCACCCTCGCCGATCTCAAGCGTCTGCCGTATACGGAGATGGTCATCAAGGAGTCGATGCGCCTGCTCCCGCCCGCCTACAGCTTCGGGCGTCAAGCCATCGTTGATACCGAGATCGCCGGGTACAGCATCCCCAAAGGCACGGAAGTCACCGTCTTCAGCTACTTCATCCACCGTGACCCGCGCTTCTGGTCAGAGCCGGAGCGCTTCATGCCGGAGCGCTTCAGCCCCGAAAACGAGAAGCACATCCCGCGCTACGCCTATCTGCCCTTCGGCGGCGGACCCCGCATCTGCATCGGCAACAGCTTCGCGTCGATGGAGGCGCGCCTGCTGCTGGCGACCATCGCGCAGCGCTATCAACTGCGCCTCAAGCCCGGCTTTCAGGTCGAATTCGACCCGCTCATCACCCTCCGCCCCAAGCACGGGCTCATGATGACCCTCGCCGAGCGCACACCCGAACGCCATGCTGTCTAGTACCTCATCCCCCGTCCCCTCTCCCTCAGGGCGAAGGGGTAAAGTCCCTCTCCCTGAGGGAGAGGGATTTAGGGTGAGGGCAGTTTGCAGACAGACCTTGGTTAAAGAGCATTATCTCGTCCTGTTTAATCGGGACACTGGCTTAGAAGATTACAACTTAGATACTTTCAATTGATTGGGATCGTAACGGCGACTACGCCGGAACGAGCCGCGTTCTGCACACCAACGGGGAAAACTCGTCGCAATTGCGAACATGTTTTCTAGTATACTGAAGGTCAATTCACGCGAGTGGGAGTTGACCACATGAACACTTTTTTTGAAGGGCGTACTTCCGACTCGCCCTATATTCATGGCATATGGCACGGTCACACGCACGGCGTTTATACGCCGCTCTGTCCTGCCGCCGCTGAGTGGAATTTGCTGCTTCAGCGGAAGCGCGGAAAAGTCACCGTGCAGGTCGAGGGACCGCTTACCCACGCCAAAGCTAAGCTGGAAACCGACGATACGGAGTTCTGCGTCATCCGTTTCAAGGTCGGGACATTTTTACCCATCATCCCCATTCATCCGTATCTAAACTCGGACGTGAGTCTACCTGAAGCGTCACGCGGCTCTTTCTGGTTGCATGGCATGAACTGGGAATTTCCCCGCTTTGAAGATGTCGAGCTGTTCGTGGCTCGGCTTGTTCGCCATGAGGTCCTGCTGCGCGATCCGCTGGTGACCGCTGTTCTGCACGATCAGCCGCATGCGGTCTCCATGCGCACGGTGCGCCGCCGTTTTCTCCAGACCACCGGATTATCGCCGAAGCAGATTACGCAGATCAATCGTGCCCTAAGCGCGATGGCGTTGTTGAAGCGCGGCATTCCCATTCTCGATGTCGTCTACGATCTGGGCTATGCCGATCAGCCGCATTTGACCCGTTCGCTCTGGCGGTTCATCGGGCAGACTCCGGGCGAAATCGCGCGCGCGAAGAGCGTCTGAGTGTCCGTTTTATTCAAGACGTTGCCGTTCGTTTCCGCTATGCTGGGCTCCATCAACCAACGCAAATACGGAGCGAATCCACATGCGCAAGATCGTTTTTTCCATCCACGTCTCGCTGGATGGGATGGTTACCGGACCTAACGGCGAGATGGATTGGATCACCTACAACGAGGAAGTGGCAGCAGACTCGCACAGCATGCACGCCACCACCGATGCCGCCATTTACGGGCGCGTCACCTACGACATGATGGCAAAATACTATCCGACCTTGCTATCCAATCCTGACAGCGACCCAATCGACCGGCGTCATGCCGTCTGGCTGGAAAACGCTGCCAAAATCGTCGCCAGTCGTTCACCGCTGACGGTCAATTGGGCGGGGACAGTGGTCATTGGCGCGGATATTGCCTCGGAAATCGCCGCACTGAAAGCACAACCCGGTAAAGACCTATGGCTGCTGGGCAGCCCCACACTGGCACAGACCTTCATGCGGCTTGACTTGATCGACGAATACCGCCTGAACGTCAATCCAGTCATTCTGGGGCGCGGCAAACCGCTGTTCAACGATCTGGAAACACCGCGCCGCCTCTCGCTCGTGGAGTCGAAGCCTTTCAAAGGCGGAGTCATTGGGCTGCGCTACGTGCCAAACAGGTAGTCCGTGCCTATCGAATTAGGCAGCGCGTGGGATGCGCTTGACGAGGGGGACGTTAAGTCTTTTCGATTGCGCGTCCCTACAATTCTCTCGATTAACCGGACGGAGCACCTAGACGCCAAAAGGGAGACTCCTATGATTTTCAGCCCGACCCCGGATCCCCGGCTGATCACCATCCGTCGCGGCGGCACGTTGCAGGACGCTGATCACCGCCTGCTTGCCCTCTGGGCAGCCGACTGCGCGCAGCATGTCCTCCACCACTTCGAGCAGGCGCAGCCCGCCGACGACCGACCGCGCCGCGCCATCGAGCAGGTGCGTGCATGGGCGCGCGGCGAAATCACCATGACGGACTCCCGTACCGCCGCCGGTCACGCGATGGGCGCTGCCCGTGCCTTACGCGGCGCGCCCCGCGAGGCGGCATACGCGGCTGGACAGGCGGCGGCGGTCGCGCACGTCGCGGCGCACGAACTCGGCGCGGCAGCCTATGCGATCCGGGCTGTTCGCGCCGCCCACGCCGCCGCACCCGAACCGGAACGCATCGCGGCAGGGCGCTTGGAATGTCAGTGGCAGCGGGCACAACTTCCCGCCGCCATCCGTGCGCTCGTCCTCGACGACCAGCGTTTGCGCAACCAATACTGCTGGTTCGTCTTCGACTGCTGATCTACTCTTAGTCTTTTTGCCACGTAATGCGGGTTGTACATCACGCCGAGCACATTCCCGAACGGGTCGATCACCGCTGCGGTGATGAAGCCCGCATCCCCGCGCCGGATAATCGGCTCGTACTCGCGCGCGCCCATCGCCTTGAGCTTGTCCATCATCGCCGCCGCGTCGTCCACGTGCCAGTAGATCACCGCGCCCCCCGGCACGCTGGCAGCCCCTTTCGGCACGAACTTCCGGTCGATGATCCCCACACGGAACTCGACATATTGCGGATTGTCCGCGTCTGGTCGCTGGAAATACGCCTCAATCCCCAACAGGTCGCCGTACCACTGACGCGCGGCTTTCACATCGTCCGCGAAATAATTGACAGTTGCGAATCCGCGCAAGCTCTGGGACTGGCTCATCTGGTTGCTCCTTCACCCCTAACACTATCCCCATCCTAGCACCCCCGTGTGACAACCCTATGTCAGCAGCCCCCGCCCGGAACTTTCCCTTAACAAAAAGTTCTAATGCCTGCATAATAATCGCTCCGTCGCTTCCCTTTTTTCTCAATATATTGATTTGTGTATCAAGATTGACATACCTCATCAATATATCTACCCTTTGCATCAAGATGAGTTGTTACCAGCAAAGGGTCTTAGCCATGACGTTCCAAACCGACACCCCGGACTACTTCTTGGACAGTTTCCCCCGCGACGCCTTCCCTCGCTACCTCTGGTCAGAGCGTCCTGCCGGGCTGCCCGCGCAGGTCTGGGCAACCGAGACGACCCACCGTGATGGTCAGCAGGGCGGTTTGCCCCTCAACCGGGATCAGAGCCTCGCCATCTACGACATTCTCTGCCGCTTCACCGGGACGAGCGGGGCAATCCGGCAGGCGGAATTCTTCGCCTACCGCCCCTCCGACCGGGAGGCGCTCGAAGGCGCGCTGGAACGCTACCGGGGCGGCGCACCCATCGAACCGACCACATGGATTCGCGCCAGCACCGCCGATGTCGCCCTGATCAAGTCGCTCGGCATCCGCGAGACGGGGATGCTCGCCTCAGCCTCGGATTACCACACCTTCCACAAGTTCAAGCCCGGCGGACGCCAGCAGGCGGCGACCATCTACCTTGACGCCGTGCGCGCCGTGCTCGATGCGGGCATTCGTCCCCGCCTGCACCTCGAAGACGCCACCCGTGCCTCGATGGATTTCACGCTCGCCTTCATCGACGCTGTGCAGACGCTCTGCGCACCCTACGGCGTGCGTCCCAAGTTCCGCGTCTGCGACACGATGGGCTTGGGGCTGCCCTACGCCGATGTCGAACTACCGCGCAGCATCCCGCGTATCTTCCAGACCCTCCGCGCACACGGTCTCAGACCGGAAGACCTCGAATTCCACCCGCACAACGATACATGGTTGGTGGTCGCCAACTGCCTTGCCGCGATCCGCGAAGGCTGCGCGGTCATCAACGGCACATCGCTCGGCAAAGGTGAACGCACAGGCAACGCCCCGCTCGAAGGCGTGCTGCTCCACGTAATCGGCATGGGGTATTACGCCGGGAATCAACCGGATTTCACCGCGCTGAATGAGCTTGCCGCGCTTTATCAGGACATGGGCGATCCGCTGCCGAACAAGTACCCGCTCTATGGACGCGACGCGCATCGCACGCGAGCGGGTGTCCACGCGGACGGGCTGAACAAATTCTGGTGGATGTACGCGCCGTTCAACGTGCCGGAACTGCTCGGTCGCCCGCTTGAAGTCTCGCTGACCAAAGACAGCGGCATCGCCGGGGTGATCTTTCTGATCAAGCAGCATCTTGGCGTGGATATCCCGAAGGATGATCCCGGCTTACAGCAGGTGTATACGTGGATCACGGCGGAATTTGACGGCGGGCGGCAGACGAGCATCGAATGGGAGGAGATCGCCGCGCGCGTTACCGCAGCGATCTCGGTGGGTGTATCAGGCTAACGTCTGCGCCCGGTCATCGGACGCCCCGTTGGGCGTCCGCCCCTCTCTACCCGCCGCTGTCGACTTCCGGCGGCGGGGGTTCGACAGAGAGTTCGAGCGCCGGCGCAGCGTCCCCCAGCAGCGGCATGGCGACCGTGAATGCATACGCGGGTGACCATGCGCCGTAACCGTGAATCGAACTCCAAGCCTGCAACCAGTACTGGTAGTTCCCGTTCGCGAATGAGGACGGATGCACAATGCAGATGCCGCCGCTGCAAATCGATCCCGCGCTCATCCAGCGGTCGAGGACGTGGAAACCATCGCCGCTGACCCACAAGTAATACCAGTCCGCTCCTGCCACATCATTCCAACTGAAGGTCGGGCTTTCGGTCCTCACCGTGCCGAGCGGCGAACTTGGCACAGGACTCTCCAGCGGGCGCTGGCGTATGAAGCGCATTTCGGAACTCCAGCCGCTGTACACGCCATTGTTGGCATACGCGCGCACCCACCAGCGAAAGATGCCGTCGCCCACCGTCACATAGGGGACAGAACAGGTCGCACCCGTGCAGATCGACGCGGCGGGCAGCCATTGATCAAGGAACAAGCCGCTTTCACTGCTGATCCACAGCTCGTACCAGTCGGCGCTGGGCTGTGTTTGCCATTGGAACGTCAGCGGATTCGCCTCGACGACGCCGGAGGGGGCAATCTGAACCGGTATACCGCTGAAGTTCACGTAGTACGTCAGGCTGTTCGACCACTGCGAGTAGCCGAAGGTCGATCCCCATGCTTGCACCCACCATGTGTAGCTGCCGGGATCGTAAGGGGTGGTGCCCGGTTGGTAGGTACACAGGATCGCATTGCAGATCGACTCCGCCTGCACCCACTGGTTGAACACGTGACCGTCGCCGCCCGTCACCCACAGGTAATACCATTCCGCGCCGGAAAAAACGTACCAGCGGTAGATCGGGGCAATCCCGGCGCTGTACGAACCGTTTGGCTCGCTCAAGATCGGGGCGAACGGCAGCGCGACTTGGAAGTACTGGAATTGGAGCGCCGCTTGATCGACCAACTCCATATATTCGACGGTGAGCGTGTGCGTCCCCGCCGTCAGACTGAGCTGAAAGCGATCCGTCGTCAATACGCGCCCGATCCAGCGATCCCAGACGAGGATACCGTCTACGAAGACGCGCACGCCGTCATCCGAGGACACGACAAATTCATACCCTCCGGCGTTGAAGACCTGCGTCGACGTAAACCGTGCCGACCAGTTATCCACCGCGACGGCAGGGTTCGGACTGCCCGTCCCCCAGTTGACGTTGATCCCGGTGGGGAGGGTTTCGGTGTAGACGGGCACGCCTTGCAGCGAGGGGTTGTTGTAGTAGTTGGCGGTCCAATTCGTGCCAAATTCACGGGCGGGGGCGGCACTGCCGCGCAGCGAGACGGCGGCCAGCACTATGAGGAGGAGGAGCAGACGAGCGAGACGCAGAAACATGGTCAGCATCCTTTTGTACAGCAACCTAAGCCTGTATTTTTGCCCCCTCCCCGAATTCGGGGAGGGGGGCGTCAAGCTGGTGCATATGAGGTGCGTTTTGCTTACCCCCCGTTACCAACCTCCGGCGGCGGGGGTTCGATAGGAACATCGGTCGGCGGCACGTCCGTCGGGATGATTTCGACCGCCGGGGGCAAATCGGTCGGCACGATGGCGGGCGGCACTTCGCCGCCGATCACCGGCGCGGCGACCGTGAACGGAATCGAATCTGTCCACGCGCCCTCACCGCCAATCGGACTCCAGCCCTTCAGCCAGTAGATGTAATTCCCGTTTGGCAGGTTGAGCGCCGGTGTGACGCTGCACACGCCCGAATTGATGTCCGTGCAGATGTCGTAGGCGTTGTACCACTGATCCAGCACGGAGCCATCGGGATCGACCGAAATCCACAGATAGTACCAGTACGAACCGGGGACGGAATTCCATGTGAAGGTCGGGCTGCCCGTCGTGATCGTCCCCACCGGTGAAGTTGGGGCAGGCGTTCCGAGCGGACGCTCGAAGTAGGTCGCGCTGCTCCAATTGGTGTACGTGCCGTTGGCGTAGCCCTGCACCCACCACGTGTGAATGCCGAAATCCGCATTCACCGGCGTCGCCGAGCAGTCTGTGCCGTTGCACACGTCGCCATCTTGGAACCAGAATTCATCGCCGGAGCCATCCGGGTAGGATACCCACAGGTGATACCAATCCAGCCCGGCAACATCTGACCATGTGAAGGTCGGCGTATCGGTGTCGGGGTTGACGACGCCAACCGGCGCGACCGGTGCGGGCGTGGTGAAGTCGCCGAAGATGAAACCGCTGCCGCCGTTAAAGTCGGTATAGCCGTAGATTTCACTCCACGCCTGTACCCACCACTGGTAAGCGCTGGATACGAACGTGACCGCCGGGGTGATCGTGCAGACGCCGCCTGTGCAGTTACCCGCCGCCGGATACCATTGATCGAGCACGTAGCCGTTCCCGTTCGAGAGCCACAGGTAGTACCACGACGCGCCGGGGACGCTGTTAAACGAGAACTGGACAGGCTGTGTCGTCAGCGTACCGCCAACGGGCGCGACCGCAACCGGCGCGGGCGGCGTTACCGTTACCGTGAAGCGCAGCGGACTGCTCCATGCGCCTTCGCCACCGGTCTGATTCCACGTTTGCACCCACCAGTCGTACACGCCCGCCGTGAGCGTATCCGCGAGGCTGAACGAGCAGGTATCGCCGTCGCAGTTGCCCGCATCCGGGATCCATTCTTGATGCGAGTACGCGCCATCGACCTGACCGACCCAGATTTGATACTGCTGCGCGGCGGCGATGTCGTCCCATGTGAAGACCGGGTTGCCCGTATCCACATTGCCCACGGGAGCGATCAGCGTGGTCGCCGGGGGCGCGCTGATTGTATCGAGCGTGAAGTTGATGTCTGTCACGATGCCACCCGGCGTCGTCCCGACGATCTGATTCGCCGCTGCTTCGCTGGCTTGTTCGTCGTACCACTCGGTCGCGTGATCCGTCGCCGTCGCATTGGCGAAATAGCTGCCTGCCGGTACGAGGAAACTGTATGCCCCGGTCGCGCTGGTCGTCTCGGTGTAGGTGCGCGAACCGTCGAAGCTCTTCAATTCGACAAGCGCGCCGTTGATCGGCGTCGTGCCGTCCGTCTCATAGACATACCCGCTGATCGTCGTCGCCGGGTCGAGCGTGAAGTTGTAGCCGGTCAGGTTGCGATTGCCCACCGTCAGTGTGAGTTCGGTCGCGCCCGCTTCAGTCGCGGACTCCTGCCACCATTCCGGCAGATACAAATCGGTCGGCGTGCAGCTATCTCCCGCCACGAGCTTGAACGGCGTATTGAGCGGGATGTTCTGCACAGCGTAGCGGCCGTTCGGACTGCTGCACCAACCGTAGACATCGTGATTCGGCGTGACGAACCACACCGACACGCTGTTAACTGCCGGGGTGATGCCG
>JACSRG010000863.1 GCA_014879865.1 Anaerolinea sp. | reverse complement strand
GTGACCCTAACGGGACTCGAACCCGTGTCTTCACCTTGAAAGGGTGACGTCCTCGACCGCTAGACGATAGGGCCTAATGCGCTCAAGAGTGTACCATTCACGGTGATGCACGTCAAGGCTGAGAAAACCGTGATTACGCCGTTACATCACAGACCTCGTACGTCGTGACCAGTTCCGCACGACCTTTTACCTTCACCGTGCCAATACACTCTGTGACCGTATAGTCGCGTACCAACTCGTAGGTGACGCCACTGATCAGGATTCGTCCCTCAAATGACATCTGCTGAAGACGTGCGGCGAGGTTCACCGTGTCACCCACGGCAGTATAGTTCATAAGGTCAGGCGCACCGACATTGCCAACCACAGCCATGCCGCTGTGAACACCAAAGTTAATCTGCATCCTAAACATGGGATCGAACTGCTTGCAGAATACGTCCAATGCGCTCCGAATCTGCCACGCCGCCCTAACCGCCCGCAGCGCGTGATCCGGCTGTCGCAGCGGCGTATTGAACAACGCCATGACCCCATCGCCAATGAACTTATCGACAGTCCCGCCGTTCTCACGGATCACGCCGACGCTCATCGTATGATACATGTTGAGGACGTGGAGCAGCTGCTCCGGATCAGTTTTCTCGGAGATTCCCGTAAAGCCTTCAAGATCCGCGAACATCACGGTGACTTCTTGCAGCGTCCCGCCCAGTTTCACCTGTGCCGGATCGTTCAGCAGTTGATCAACCACCGACGGCGCGACGTAGCGTTCGAACGTACGCCGAATCATCTCCTGCGTCTTGCGCAGCTCATCCGTTTCATTCTTATACCGTAGTCGAGTGCGCACGCGTTCCATCAATTCACGAGGATTGAACGGCTTGATCAGATAATCATCTGCACCGGACTTTAGACCACGTACGCGGTGATCGACATCTTCGAGGGCGGTCAGCATCAACACGGGGATGTGTGCCGTCTTGGCATCGTTCTTCAGCCGCTCACACACCTCAAAACCGGACATGCCCGGCATATTGACGTCGAGGATAATCAGGTTTGGCTGTTTATCATAAGCAAGCCGCAGCGCATCCATCCCGTTGAAGGCAGTCAGCGCTGACAAATTCATACTGCCAACGATATCTACGACGAGCTGAACATTATCCGCGTTATCATCGACGACTAAGATACTCAAATCTCTGCGTCCTCTACTTGGCGTACCGGCTTACTTTTTCGCGGAATTCCCGTAAATTGATCGGCTTGGCGAGGTAGTCATCGCAGCCCGCCGCCAGCGCCCGTTCGCGATCACCCACCATCGCATGAGCAGTGAGCGCAATGATCGGGATTTCGGCAAGTTCGGGGTCTTCCTTGATATGCTTTGCCGCCGTCCAGCCATCCATGCGCGGCAGAGACAGATCCATGAGAATTAGGTCGGGCTTTTCGGTCTTTGCCGTCTTCACCCCCGACTCGCCATCCCGCGCCTGAATTACGGTGTAACTGAGCGCCTGCAGCACGTCTTGAAACAACAGCATATTGTCGGGGTTATCCTCAACCACCAGAACGCGCATTTTCGTCGTCATACCAACACTTCCTTATCCATGAACTGCATCTGCGACGCGGGTACAGAGACCGAACGATAAGCACGCAAGGCGAACAGGAACGCAGCCCCCTGTTTTGGTATGCTTCGCACCCAGATAACCCCATCATGCTGCTCAACCAGACGCTTGGAGATCGCCAATCCCAGCCCCGATCCCGTGTTTTCGGCGGTTTGCCCGCCGTCCAACTGAAAGAACGCTTCGAATAACTTGCCCTGATCTTCGGGCGCGATACCGATCCCGGTATCCTCAACGCTTGTTATAACCCACTCACCATCACTCAGCCAACCGCGTGCCGGCAATGCGAACTCTGCCGACGTGCCCGCTTGGACGCGCACGTTAAACGCGCGCACGGTCACTTGTCCCTCATCGGTGAACTTGATGGCATTGCTCATCAACTCGGTCAGGATTTGGCAGATACGCCGTTCGTCCGCCAACACCAGCGCAAGATCATCCGGCACGGCGACGATCTGTTCCAAGCGTTTCGAGGCTCGCTGCGGCTCAAGCTCTTGACAAATTCTGCGGATCAAAGCCCCTAGCGCGAGAGGTTGCAAGTTGAGTTCGAGCCGTCCGGCGTCAAGCGTGTTCAAGTCAAGCATATCATTGATCAACTCAAGCAATTGTTGACTGTTGCGCGCAATCGTGCCGAGGCGATCAAGCTGCACGTCGTTCAGTTCGCCGAACAATCCGCTTTGCAGCAGTTGATTATAGCCGCTGATCGCATTGAGCGGAGTCCGCAGCCGGTGACCGAGCGTTTCCAAAAAATCGCTGCGAAACGCGTTCATAGAGCGCATTTCCTCGGTGAGTGCACGGTTCTTCTGCCGCTCGGTACCGACCGCTTCGACAGCCTGACGTAGTTCACGGTTCGCGAGGCGCAGTTCGTCGCCAAGGTCTTTCAACGGCTGCATAATCTGGCGGCGGATCGTCACCCAACCCGTCTGCAGCACGGTGAGCGCGGCAAGAACCACCCCCACGGACTCAAGCACCGCCGGGGCAATGACGAGCGCGGCGGCGGTCATGACGAGCAGTACCCCGGCGAGGCGCAGCGACGGCGCGACCGTCTCGCGCGAAGTCATGATCGCCCAGAAGAGCGCCGCGCTGTATATGAGGAGCGTGAGCAGCAGCCCATAACCCAGCGTCAACCACCCCGTCTGAGCGAAGGCGCTGCCTGACCAGACGACGACCAGCATGACGACGAACACAAGCGGGAGTGCGAGCGTTAACAGGCTTACCAGCCGGTTCTCGGTCTTGATGGCGCGGGCGATGAACAGGAAATAGGCGAAGACGGTGCAGGCTGCGAATGTCAGCATCATAGAAGTGCGGACATCCATCGGGGATACAAGTGAAGTTTCACGAATTGAGGGAACGAGCGCGGCGAGACTCCACGCCGCCAGCAGAGCGCACGACAATCCAAACATGCTGTCCGCGCGCCCTCGCTGTGGCTGAAGGAAGAGCGCGATGAGCAAACCGCTGGCAGCGGCGAAAGCCGCCAACTGTCCCACCGCTGTAAGTTCAAACGCCCCCATCTAGATGCCCGTTTCTACCATGTGCGTCACATCGCCTAGTTTATCACATGTTACGGGCATCGTCTTAAGGTTTAATGCGCGGGGGGCGCTTGTCGATCACTTCATTATCGACAGGCGGACGCTTTGCCGTCTGCAAATCTGCATCACTCGCGGGTCCTAGCTGACCGACTAGGGCTTCGATGCGGATCAGCGCGTCGAAATCAAACTCGCGGTACTGGCAAATATCGCATGTCCAACTTGGCACATTCGGAACGCTGAGGAACACGCCCTGCTGCACACAGCTATAGGTGGCGCTTCCTACCTGCAAATGACCAATCTGACAGCGCGGACAAGAAGGGGTTGCTGTTGATGCCATAGAAATCCCTCCACTTCATATAGGACTAATCAGGGAAGCGGTAACGGGTTACCAATCCCAGATCAGTCAGCGGCCAATACCGGACAATCGCTTCGCCGATGATGCGTTCGCGCACAATCGGACCAAACGTCCGCGAGTCGCGGCTGTTGTTCCGATTATCGCCCATCATGAAATACTCGTCTGCGCCAAGTTCCCAGCGGCTGTCATTACATGATGATGTTGTACACGGTTCTTTGATATAGGGCTCATTAAGCGGCACGCCATTGACATACACCTGCCCCTCTCTGATCTCGATCACGTCGAACGGCTCCCCTATCACTCGCTTTATGAGCAGGGGGTTGTTCGCTGAGTCGTCGTCACCGGGCGGATCGAACACGATGATGTCGCCGCGCTGCGGGTTACCGAACAGGTAATGCACGCGGCTGACGATCAAAAACTGCTCCGCCCAGAAGTTGGGCTGCATACTGGGACCTTCGATATAGAAGCGCACCGTCGCAAGGTTGACGAGTGTATAGACCAAGCCTATCAGGATGACGGTCTCGACGATTTCGCGGAATAGACTTGGGTTATGCAAGCGCGGTCGCCTTGCCGGAAGTTCAATCGTCGTCAATTCGTATCCTCTGGGGAGAATCCGCGCCGAGACGGCGGGAAGAAATATACTATGGTGGACGAACGGTGCAACGCATCCACTCATTTCGTAGATCAGCGAATAAACGGTATTATAGTCCCGTACCGCGAACGGGACAATCCAGATTCAAGGTGCTATCGGATTTCTAATGCTTGCGTCGGTGGGTTGATGTGCTTTAATAACATTATCGATACATTCGAACAGGCAGTGAGGCGAATGTGGCAGGGGAAACCATCCTCATCGTAGATGACGGGCGCGAGAACCGCGAGTTTATCCGCGAGTATATCCTTCAACCGAATGGCTATCACTGGTTGATGGCTAAAGACGGCAAAGAGGCTCTTGAGGTCTCCGCTGCCCACCATCCTGACCTCATCCTCCTTGATTACCAGATGCCCCGTATGAACGGCGTCGAAATGCTGCGCGTGATGCACGAACAGGGGCAAAACATCCCCGTGATCCTGATGACCTTTTACGGCTCAGAGGAAATCGCGGTGGAGGTCTACCGCCTCGGCGTGCGTGATTATGTCAAAAAGCCCTTTTCGATTGAAGAAATGCTCATGGCAATTGAACGCAGCCTGACGGAAGTCCGGCTGCGTCACGAAAAAGATGCGCTGACCGAGCGTCTCATTCAGGCGAACCGGGAGCTTCAGCTCCGCCTGCAAGAACTCAATGTCCTCTACAGCATCGGCAAGAGCGTGACCAGCGTCTCGGATATGGAACTGCTCCTCCCGCGCATCGTCGATGCCGCCGTGAAGATCACCAACGCCGAAGAAGGTTTCCTGCACCTCGTCAACGGCAGCGAGCTGGTGTGCCGCGCCCAGAAGCGCCATAATCTCCCGCGCGCGGTCGCCGTGCATCACCCGGTTACCGACCCGATCTCCGAGCATGTGATCGAAAGCCGCCAGCCCACCATCCTAACGCCGGAGCAGTTGAAGTCACGGACGGCGATGTCGGTCGCGTGTGCGCCGCTCATCCTGCGGCAGGCGGTGATCGGCGTCCTCGGCGTCGCCAACCTGTCGAAAAGTGCGCCGATCTTTACCAAACACGACAGCGCCCTGCTCAGCGCGCTGACCGATTACGCCGCCATCGCCATTGACAACTCGCGCAATCTCGAAGTCCTCACCACGACGAAAGACAAAGAAAAGGCACACATTCGCACGACCTTCAGCCGCTTTGTGCCGCCGACAGTCGTCGATCAAGTGCTGGATGATCCCGAATCGCTTCAGTTAGGGGGCAAACGGCAGGAACTCACGGTGATGTTCGTGGATTTGCGCGGCTATACCGCATATTCTGAAAACCTACCGCCGGAAAAAGTCGTGGAGATGCTCAACGATTACCTGAGCCTTGCCGCCAATGTCATCCTATCGTTTGGCGGCACGCTCGACAAATACATGGGCGATGGCTTGATGGCGCTGTTCAACGCGCCGCACCCGCAGCCCAACCACATGCAGCAGGCGCTCGAAGCCGCGCACATGCTCCATCAGGCGACGCGGGAACTTTCGACCGAACGCGGCGAAGACCTCGCCTTTTCGGTCGGAGTGAGCATCGGCGAGGCGGTCGTCGGCTATATCGGGACAGACATGGCGATCAATTACACTGCGATTGGCGATGTCGTCAACCTGACCAAACGCCTGCAAGAAGCCGCCAAAGCGGGGCAAACGCTGATCGACGGCTCTATTGTCGAGCGCTTGGGCGCGTTCGCGCAGGTCAACCCGCTCGGCGAACTCAAACTCAAGGGGCGGCAGAAGCAGGTGCAGGTTTACGAGCTAGGAACACTCGCGGCGCGCTAATCGTCCTTCATGCCGTCACGGGCGCGGAAGCTCAAGCGGATCGGCGTGCCCATGAACGGATACTGCGCGCGAATCTGATTTTCAAGATAGCGGCGATAGGTAAAGTGGACGAGGCGCGGCTCGTTGACATGGAACAGGATCAGCGGTGGATCGATGCGCACCTGTGATGCGTAGAGAATTTTGAGCCGTTTGGTTCCGCGAATCGGCGGCGTGTGCTGACGATAGGCGTCCCGCACCAGTTCGTTGAGCGACGCCGTCGGGATGCGGAAGTGCCGCGCTTCCCACACGCGCTGCGCCGTCTCTAGAATGGTATGAATGCGCTGCCCCGTGAGCGCACTGACAAACACGATAGGCGCATACGACAGGAAATCGAAGCGCTCACGGATCTGCTTTTCGAAAGCAACGACCGTGTTATTGTCTTTTTCGACCGCGTCCCACTTGTTGACCACGATCACCACGCTCTTGAACGCTTCCTGCACGTAGCCGCCGATATGTTGATCCTGCTCGGTGATGCCCTGCTCCCCGTCGATCACCAGCAGCACCACATCGGCGCGTTCCATCGCCTTCATCGCCCGCAGCACGCTGAACTTCTCCACGCCCGGTTCGATCTTGCCGCGCCGCCGCATCCCTGCCGTATCGATCAACGTGACACGTTCGCCGAAGTAGGTGATGTCGGTGTCGATAGCGTCGCGCGTCGTCCCGGCAATCGGGCTGACGATCACCCGCTCCTCACCGATCAGCCGGTTGAGCAGACTGCTCTTGCCGACGTTCGGTCGCCCGACGATGGCGATCTTCATGTGCTTCTCGGCTTCTTCGTCCGCGTTGAGGCGTTCGATTTCGTCCAGTTCGCCCGCCGCTTCGACAACCGCGTCGAGCATGTCGCCCACGCCTTCGCCGTGAATCGAGCTGATGGCGAATACTTCGCCCAAGCCGAGCGCATAGAACTCAACCGCTTCATTGGCGCGGTTGATGTGATCTGTCTTGTTGGCGGCGACGATGACCGGTTTTTTGGTGCGGCGCAATATCTCCGCGACTTCCTCATCCGCTGCCGTGATGCCGTGAATCGCATCGACCAGCATAATGATGATGTCGGCATCGCCAATCGCCATCAACGCCTGTTCTTTGATCAGCGGGATGAATTCGGCGCTGCCTTCCGACAGCGGCGACTCGTCACGCGTGCCTTTCGGCTGGTAGACCTCGATGCCGCCGGTATCGACCACGTTAAACAGCCGACCATGCCATTCGAACTCGCCGGTGAGCCGATCACGGGTCGTGCCGGGAATCTCGTCCGTCACCGCGAGGCGTTCCCCGACGAGACGATTAAATAACGTGCTTTTGCCGACGTTGGGTCGCCCAACGAGCGCGACCAACGGTTTATACGCCATGCTTGAAGACCTCTCAGTACAGATTACAGGGCATTGTATCAAATGGAACCTGAGAATCGTAGGGAAGACGCGCGCCGTCGATCAATGTTCGTGTATACTGAACCGTGAGTACTGCGTTCCACAACCGACCGTTACTACTAGCTTTCCCGCACAAAGGATGGCTCATTGTGACTCACGCCTCGACCTCACAAACGATTCCGCTCGTCAAAGGCATTCCCGTCCTCGGCAACACCCTGCAAGTCACGAAAGACGCCATCGGCTTCATGACGCGTGCCTATCACGAGTACGGCGCGGTCTATCGCCTGCGCGTGCCGGGGCGCGAAATCACCGTGCTCGCCGGGCACGAAGCCAACCAGTTGATGATGAACCTCGGCGACGAGTATCTGAAACTGCGCCCGATCTACGGGACGCTGGTCGAAGAAACGAGCAGCGATCTGTACCTGCCGACGCTCGACGAGCCGGAATACAGCTACTACCGCCGCATGATCAAGCCGCGCCTGTCGCGCGATACACTCGCCGGATACCTGCCGCAAGCCGTGCAACTGATCGACGAGACGGTCGCCGCGTGGGATAGCTCGATCCGTGTGCAAGCCGAGATGACGCGCCTGTGCATCGAGATCATCAGCCGTTCCGCCGAGAATACCGAGGTCGGCGCGGAACTGGGGAATATCATCCTGTTCACCAACCGCTTGATCGGGTCGGGCGTCGCCTTTCAGCCCGCTTTCCTGCTCAAACTGCCGGACTACCAGCGCGCCAAGCAGCGCTTTGAGGCGTTCCTCCAGCGCATCGTCGATCAGCACCGCGCGCAAGCACAGCCACGCGGCGATCTGGTCGATTTGCTGCTGGAAAGCAAGACGACCGACGGACGCCCGCTGCAAGGACACGATCTGCTGGCGTATGTACACTTGCCCTTCGTCAACGGGGTCGCCTATGCGCCGCGCTTGTGCGGCTATCTGCTCTACGAACTGCTGCGCCAGCCCGAACTATTCGCCAAGATTCGCGCCGAAGTCGATGCGGTCTTCGCGGAAGGCAATCTGACGATGGGGTCACTGCGCAAAATGCGCTGGCTGTACGGCGCGTGTATGGAAGTGCTGCGCATGTACCCGATTGCGGGCGCGCTCCCCCGTTACGTCGCCAAGACCTTCGACTTCGCCGGGCACACTCTCCACGCCGGTCAGTTGATCTTCGTCGCGACGGGCGTCACGCACTTCCTGCCGGAAGTCTACCGCGATCCGTACGTCTTCGACCCGGAACGCTTCTTCGAACCGCGCAGTGAGCATCAGCAGCCGGGGGCATTCGCGCCTTACGGCTTGGGGTCACGCACCTGTTTGAGCGCGGGCATGGGCGAAGCGCTGATCATGCTGATTATCGCGCGGCTGCTGCACACGGTTGATCTCGCGCTGCCCAGCGCTGATTATCAGCTCAAGACGTTCGTCGCCCCGATTCCGGGTCCAAGCCAGCGCTTTGAGGTCACGGTAAAGCCGAGGACGGCGTGATCTGCGGTAGGGGCATGGATAGTTCATGCCCCTGCTAGGGGGTGGCTTCCGGCGTGATTTCAGGTGTGGCGGCGGGCAAAATCTCCACGTCAATGCCTTCGGGCAGCAGGGCAATCGTCACGGCGGACTGCCCGCGCCCGATGGATGCGCTCAACGACAGTTGATACGTCCCCGGCGCGGTGAAGCTGCTCACGTCCACGATCACGCTCACGTCCTGCGCGCTCAGGCTCTCGACAATCGGCTGCGCCCCGGTGATCAACACGGTGACTTCTTCCGCCGCCAAGCGATAGGTCAAGCCTTCGCGCTCGCCGATTACGTCAACCGGCAGGCGGTCGAACTGGCGCGTCGTCATCTGCGTATCGACGCCCACCGTCACCGTGACCACGCCGCCGGACAGCAGCACGAGACGCGGATCGGGGAGTTCCAGCGCGACATCGACCGAAAAACTGCTCGTCCGGCTGGAAAGATCAATCGGCTGAGTGAAGATCGTCCCCGGCATGGCTTCCAGCAAGTTGGCGGGTCCGCTCACGACGACGACTTTCGGTTCGTAGTCGAACGTGCCGGTCAGGACATAGCCGTCCGGTAGTTCGCCGACGATATTCGGCTGTACACGGACTTCGCGCACATCCGAGCGCGGCTGAATGTTCACATCGACATGCACGCTCGACGGTTCGAGAGTCACGCCTTGCACCGGGTTTCCATCCGCATCGACCGGGATCGGACGCACATCGTCCTCGAACTGTACGCGCATCCCGGCGAGGTCAAGCGGCACATGCGCCTCGACGACCTGCGACACAAGGCTTTCGGGTCCGCGCACGGTGACCAACAGCTCGTCAAAGGTGATGCCTTCGAGCGAGTATGCCAGCGCGGGTTCGCTGGTCAGTTCCTCGGTGACGGGGATCAGCTTGGATTCTTCCAGTTCGAGATCGACGGTGATCTGGCGGGGAGAAATATCCAGCACGACTGCGTTACGCTGCGGCGCGACCCGGTATTGAAGCTGAATCGTGTGTTCGCCGGGACCCAAGCCGGACAAATCCGCCCAAACGAGGATGTCATCGACGGCGATCAGCGGGCGCATCGACTGCTGCGCGCGCAGACGCAAACTCGCGGTCGTGGAAATATCGTCCAAGTTGGTGACGATCAAGCCGCTGTCCGGCGAAATGCGGATCGGTACGCGCTCCGCCATGCGCCACTGCTCGAAAGGATCGGTCTGCGCGACCGCGATCATCCACACCATAAAGGCGACAAGCAGCGACGCGCCGAACCATGCGAGGTTGGTCAGAATCAACCGCTGAATTGGGCTGCTTTCGCGAACGTTCACGTGCTCTTTTCCCCTGCGCGCAAACGGGCGACGAAATCGCGCGCCGTGTCGCGGATACGCTGCGGCAGTGATTGGTTCTGCGTATATTCGGGACCGTAAAAGGCGTTGAGGATCGTGCGCATCCGCTTCGGGTCAAGGCGCGCGATCATGCGCCCACCGTTGGTGATCGAGATGCGCCCGGTCTCCTCGGAGACGACCACGCACACCGCATCGCTGACTTCGCTCATGCCGATGGCGGCGCGATGGCGCGTGCCGAGCTTCGGCGTGGACAAATTGCGCCCGGAAGTCAGCGGCAGCACAGACGCCGCCGCCGCGATCCGCCCGGCAGCGTCGATGATGACTGCGCCGTCGTGGAGTTCGGTTTTGGGCCAGAAGACCGTGAGCAGGATTTGCGGGTTCACTTCGCAGTCGAGATGCACACCCGACCGGATGTATTCTTGCAGGCTGACGTTGCGTTCGAGCACGATCAGCGCGCCATGCCGCCGGTCAGACAGCTTTTCCGCCGCTTGGCACACATCCTCGATGATGCGGGCGCGCAGCGTCTCGTGCGGCGCGCGGCTGAACAACTTGCCCGCCCGCCCCAACCGCTGAAGCATCTGCCGCAGTTCGGGCTGGAAGATGACCGGGATGGCAATTGCCAGCACGGTCAGCGCATTGTCGAGCAGCCAGCGCAGCGCGCGAAAATCAAAGGCATTCGAGATCAGCACGGCGACGCCCAGCACGATGATCATGCCCCGCAGCAGTGCCACCGACTGCGTGCCGCGAATGAAAAAACTGACGCCGAAAAACACCAGTGCCACCAACAAGATGTCGATGATGGCGCTCGGTGTGAGGCTGTTCAGCGCCCAAATCAATTCCACTTTATCCGCCTAACTGCGCTAGCAACTTCTGATACTCCTCGACCTTATCCGGCTTCAAGGCAATGATCTGGCGCAGGGTATTGGCAGCCTCTTTGTGCAGCCCGGCTTCGAGTTGAAGCTCGCCGAGCGCGTCAAGCTGAACAATCGCATCGCGCACGCGCCCCAACTGGCGGTAGATCGCCGCGAGCCGCGACCGCAGCCCGGTATCTTCTTTGTACAGCGTGACCAGTTCTTCGAGGATTTGCGTGATCCGAAGCACCTGCTTGTTGCGCGCATACAAACCGAGCAGCTTGTCCAAGCGGCGGATCGCCTCGACTTGGTTGCCCAAGCGATAGTTGAGGTCAACCAGCATCCGGTGCGCGCGCTCGTCATCCGGCGCAAGCTGGATGATTTCTTCATAGGTCTTTTGCGCCTTCCGAATGTCGAGGCGCATTTGATCGATGTCCGCGATGCGGTGCTTAATACGTACCAGTTTATCCGGCGCTGCGCCGACACGCTGCCCGATGCGCTCCGCCAGCAC
>JACSRG010000051.1 GCA_014879865.1 Anaerolinea sp. | reverse complement strand
AACAGCAGCAGGTAATTGTCGGCCAGCACCAGGATGAGCATCGCCACCAGGAACAGGTTGAAATAAACGAAGAAGCGTGCGAAGCGGGGATCGCCGTGCATGTACCCGACGGCATAGATGTGGATGAGCGTCCCGACGCCAGTGACGACGAGGATCATCGTTGTCGAAAGCGCATCCACCTTCAACGCGATCGAGACTTCGAGCGTCCCGATGCGCAGCCATTCCCACAGCACCACCTCACCGCCCTGGGGCACGCGCAGTAGTGTGATGAGCGTTCCCACCGCCACGCCAAACGACAGCGCGGCGGCGCCACAGGCCACTACCCCGATCCACTTTTCGTTCATCTTGCGACCAAAGTTGAGGTTGATCAGCAACCCCAGGATCGGAAAGATCAGAATGAGCGGGACGAATCCGAAGGCGTTCACTGTGTTACCTCTTCAGCTCGTGAAGATCATCAATCTCGATCGAGCGTCGTGTCCGGAAGATGGTGAGAATCAACGCCAACCCCACGGCCACTTCGGCGGCCGCGACGGTAATGGTGAAGAACGCAAAGACTTGCCCGTCCATCTGCCCATAGGCGCGCGCAAACACGATGAAAAGGATGTTCGCGGCGTTGAGCATGAGCTCGACGCACATGAACATCATGATCGCGTTGCGGCGGATCATCACGCCGACGACGCCCGTGGTGAACAGCAGGACGCTAAGCGCTATCGGGAGTGCGAGCGGGATCAGCGGTGGCGGCATCGTCATCGCGTCTTCTCTTGACGGAGCGTGAGCACCACGACGCCGACCATGGCGGTGAGGAGCAGGATCGAGGTGGCTTCAAATGGCAGCAAGTAGGCGCTGAACAACATCTGACCGACGGCCTCAGCACTGCCGAAGTCTGATCCGACCTCGATCGGCGCAGGCAAGCGGAATTGCGTGGCGGCGAGGTAGAGCGTTTCGATCACCAGCACCGCCATCAGTCCAAACGCTAATGGCCGCTGCCAGCGCAGGTTCTCGACGTGTGACATCTTCTCCGCGCCGATGAGCATGATGACGAACAAGAACAGCACCATGATGCCGCCCGCGTAAACGGCGATTTGCAGCATCGCGATCACGGGTGCCTGGTAGATCAGGTAGAGTACCGCCGTCGCCGAGAAGACCACGACCATGAACAGCGCACTGTGCACCATGTTGCGTGTCGCCACCATTGCGATCGCCGCCAGCAGCGCGACCGCGCCGACCAGGATAAACAGGATCGTTTCGACGTTCATGATCACCCCCCGCCCTTGTAGGTGAAACAACGGCCAACAACGGGCACCCGTTCTCCAATCGGATCCCCATTGCGCGAACGGCGATGGCAGTGCACAAAAACGAATCAGGCACTGATCGCCAGCTTTGAGCAGCGCTCGCACAGAATCTGCATGGCGGTCTCGCTGGCTCAGCCGGAGACGCGTTGATTTACCTGTACTTCACGCTCGTGCGCATGCTCCATGCACACCGCTATCCCGCACACGGTACATACGGCAACCGCCTCTGTCGTCTTGCCTGCTTTGGCACACGTCTAGCACTTCATGGCTCTCACCCCCCCTTCGGCGAAATCTATACCTTGGCTTTTTTGTCTCACCCGCATTTTGCTTGGTTCATCGGCTCAATACGGTAGCCAACACCGGAATCAGCCCACCTCCAGCTAGAGTCGCCAACACCACACGCGAATTGAAGCGCCGATGCGCTTCGGGCAGCAAATCACTCGCGCCCACATATAGGAAGATCCCGGCCGTAAAACCAATCAGCGGATCAAACGTCGAGGTCGGGATCAAGCCCGAGAGCAAAACGCCAAGCGGCGCGAAGCCGGCATCGACCGCCAGCGCCGCCCACACTTTTCTTCGGCTGTAACCCGCTTTCTGCATGATCACGGTCGTCGTCAATCCGCGCGGCACT
>JACSRG010000099.1 GCA_014879865.1 Anaerolinea sp. | reverse complement strand
TTGACGTATTCGCGCTGGCACTCATGGTTTTCGCACTCTGGTTCGCGTGGCATGTGGGCGAACCGCAGATCAACGCTTTCCTCAATGAGCACCGGTATCAGCTCGAATTCCTGATCTTGTTCGTCCTGTGCAGCGTATTCGTCTTCTCGTTTGTGACCTACCAGTTGTTCCAACGGCAGACTCAAATCGACAACCTGATCGATGATTTCAATCTGCTGGGGATCAGCAAAGACCAAGATGAGATCGAAGAACGTTACAACCGTTCATACAACATCACAACTTACATCCTGTTCGTCATCATCGCGGTATTCACAACCATTTTCGGAGTGAGTCTGTTCTTTTGGGCTCCGCAGACATCTGCGTTGATCAGCGCGGACACCCTGCAAGCCATGCGCTACGGCTTCGTCGGCGCGTATCTGTTCGCATCCAGCCTTGTTTACCGCCGTTACCGCGATTCCGATTTGCAACCGACCGTCTATCTGTACTGTGCGCTGGTGTTGTTCGCGGGGCTGGCATTCAATTACGTCGTCTTCCAGATGATCAGCCAGATAGCTGGCGCAGTGGATGTCACGCAGATCACCGGTGCTTCGGGACCATCGAATGGCGCTGAGGCGGGTATTCTTGCCATTGTCGCCTTCGCCCTAGGCTATTTCCCGTATCTGGCAGTCCGCTGGATTCAGCAGATTCCCGTTCCAATCCTCAGCCTCACGCAGCGGCGCTCCGATGCGCTGCCCTTGTCGTTGATCGATGGGATTAGCGACCTCCATGAAGCCCGTTTGCGCGATGAAGGTATCGACAACATCCAGAACCTGAATTCCGCGCCGCTTGCCGACCTGCTAATCAACACGCGATTTAGCGCGCAGCAGGTCATCGAGTGGATTGATCAGGCGGCACTTTACAGCTATCTGGAACGCAGCGAAATCGAAAGCTTCCGGCGCAGCGCCGTGCGCACACTTTCGGACTTCCTTGATGCATGGGAAGATTACTACCTTGCATGGGATCGATCTTCGACCCAGCCCATCCTAAGCAGCCAGAAAATCACCGAAACCGATCTCGACCCGTTGAAAACTCTGCGTGAGCAGCGAGCGACTCAGTTCCAGACGACAGCAGAACGACTCGATCTGCTTTATAAAACGGTTCGACTTGGACCGAATGTCCACTATATCCGTTACTACTGGGCAGCGGCGCAATCGGCTTCCGAAGCGTTCCGTCAAAAGTCACTGGAAATTCACTACCAACTAACCCAGCTTTATTACCGTGTCCCGACTTCGGCGCGACCTTACGTCGAGCGCCTGCTCACTGACCTCACGGCGAACGCGCAAACAGCGGGCGGAGGAGGTGGTTGGGGGGCGGCGAGCAGCCAAGCGGATAACTCATACAGCCTGACGAATTCGGCGCTCGAAGCGGCGAAGAATGGCGATTTCGCCAATGCCGAGAAACTCTACACGGAGGCGCTAAACTCTGACCCGTACAACCTGATGGCTCTGAACAACCTTGCCTATTTGTACGCAGACCAACCGCAGTTCAATCGGGACCCGCGCTACCTACAACTGGCATTGAATCTGGCGAACAAAGCCATCGAGTACACATGGTCGAGCGACATTGCCTATGCCACCCACCTTGATACACTCGCGACAGTGAAGATCCGGCTGGCGCAGTTGGAAATCGATCAGGCGCGGCGGAAAACCCTGCTTGACGAGGCTGAACGTCATCTGAAGGACGCTCAAGCCCTGCCCATTGAACAGCGGACTGCTGCCAATGTGCAAGCTGTCGATCAGCATCTCAAAGAGATCGAGGGACTGCGGCTGATGGTCAACGGTGCGCAGCCTGCACCCACGCCGTGAGTGAAACAGCGGGCGACAATCCTGCCGCCCGCTGCTGCATTGATCTATCCTCAGGCAGCGCGACTCATTCAATCTGGATAGTCTGCTCC
>JACSRG010000733.1 GCA_014879865.1 Anaerolinea sp. | reverse complement strand
GAGTCGAAGCCGCTGGTCCCGGCAGGCTTGAGAATGTGGGTAAAAGGCAGGCCTATGCTGGGGACAAGTTTCCCGTCCTCACCCAGGAACATCGGCGCCTTGATCTGCACGCCGGATAGGCGCGGTGTGTCGGCGTTTGCGTATAGACGCGCGAGTTTTTCTTCGAAGCTCTGCTCGATGTCCCCACGGCTCGGCCCGGCATAAGTGCCGGTGAAGATGCCGCTCGCTTTGAAATCGTCCAGACGACTGACCAGAATATCCGCGGGCAAAGCGTCAAGATCGGCAGCCTTAGTGCAAATCGTAATGTTCGACGTATAACGTTTGCCGGAGCGCAGAACGGCGCGCTCGTCACTTTCTTTGAGGACGCGCTCGAGCCACCCTTCGGGTAGAAGAGATAGAATGAAGGGCGGCAGCTTGCCGGGAACGCGCTGCTGGATCAGCGGCAGATCGAACCCTTTGTCCGGCTTCCAGCGCCATTCAAAGCCGTTGTGCAAGAGATGCCCGATGTGAGTCCCATGCCAGGCGACGATGAAATCGAGCGACGCTTCGTTGCGAACCTCAATCTCAGCCGGCGTATGGAGCAGGTACCGCTCGGCCAGATCGCCCTCGCGATACCATTTGTTTTCACGGGCCAGCGCCCAAAGCGCATCAGCGGCCGCTTTTGGATCGCCGTACTCGGCAACCAGCCGCTGCGCGATGTCGGCGCGCATCGCCCCATCAATCGAGGTCGCGTGTTCGCTGCGCTGCCGGAAGGCTTCGAGAAAGCGCTGACGAACGGACGAGACATTGGTCCGGAATTCTCCTAGCCCGTCATCGATAGTGGCGTTCGCAACGGCCGGGTGATCGGGTGCAGCGTTTTGGATGATTTCCAGGGTCCGGATTCGGGTGCGCTGGTTGCGTGGCCCGCTGATAAAGAGCCGGCCATCGCGGGTCGGCGCGAGCAGGACGGCGCTGGCGGCGGATAGATAGGCCCGCGGATAGAGATAGCGGGCGATGCGGATCGCATGTCTGAGCACATCGGCGTCCGCATCGGCGTCGGCATCGACATAGATGCCTCGCATGAGCTGTACGATCTTGCCGATTCCGGCCTGATAGTGGGCACGGGTTTTATCGATGTTCTCGCCGACGAGATAAAGCAATTTCTAACTTTCGCGCATTCTATATGCGGGAAAGTTAGAATTTTTCGCCTAAAATGTCAAGGTCTTATAACTTTCGCGTATTTCACATACGTAAAGGTTAGAAGTCCACCGCCACCCTCCCATCAAGTGGGCCATGGGTCGCAAACGGCACTGGGGCTCGCGCCACATCGCAGCTACAACGCCGACTCGATCGGCATCATCATCGGCATGATGATCATCATCGCCGCCATGGTGCCCATGACGCAGACATCGGCGCCGACGATGATGACGACGGTCATCATGATCATCACCACCGTGATGATCACCATGATCACGCGCAGTTAGTCAGCGGAGCGCGGCGACCGCGCCTCGATCAGCGTGACCAATTCGGGCAGCATGAATTCGAACCCATCGGGAATACCGAGCGTGACGCCCGGTGTATCGCTAGTGCCTTCCCGATCTTGTTGCGACGGTGATTTTCCATCGCATAGGTTCTATCCGCCCAGACTTCCTCAGGCCGTGCAGGTAGTCGACCGCCCGCTGCGCATGTGCGGCAGGCGTGAAGACCGCCCGCTTGGCGTTCTTCGGGACCTGAAGTCACGAGTTGTAATAGGCGGCGTGATCGTTCCGGTCCTCGATCCGCACCGTGCTCGAGCTTCGTTCGCCCCGCGACGAACGGCCGCTTTCAGGATCAGATCAAGAGCAGCTCAACGTCCGAAATGGGCGCGCATTGCGGCCTCCCTCCTTCACCCCCTCCCCCTTTCCAATTGACGCCCCGGCCTGCCTGTGCTGAACGCATGCGCGACGAAATGCGCGC
>JACSRG010000052.1 GCA_014879865.1 Anaerolinea sp. | reverse complement strand
TAAAAGCTCGCCACCTCACGCGCCGGTGGTGGCTACCAGTGCGCTCTACCGAGCGCACCCCGCGATGAATCGCGGGTGCTGCCTGCCCGCTGGTTGCCACACGTAGCAACCACCGAACGCACCCCGCCCAATTTCAGCACCCCAGTGAGACTAAATCGAGTTAGTTGCGTATATATTAGTGTGAACTCTTTGAAGAAAAGGTGCTAGGAATGTTAGAGGACTTTTTCAAGCTGTTAGGCGAAGGCGTTAATCAGCACTGGTTTACAAAACTTGTGCTGGCGCTTTCTGGTCTCGTTTGGTTTGCGGGGATTTTCTATCAACCGCTTCCAGCCATGTTTAATATCAGCAGCCTCTTATGGTTTGTAGGTGGATTGATCGTGCTGTTCATCGAACTCATAGGTCTAGCAGTGGTAGGCGCGATACTGGCAAATAGCTGAGTACCGGAGGTCACCTTGAAAGATGATCGAAGTGAGTTAGAAGACATTGCCCGCTATACCGCCGGGGAGTTAATCGACGCGATCACCATGCACGCAGCTTCAGCCGAGGACGTGCAACATGTAATCGACGAGCTGATCGCCTTCATGCGCGCTGAATGGGCGTCGGTCGATTGGCAGGATTACGCCGGTCAGTTTGGTCCCGAAGCGGCGAAGCGGCAGCAGGAGAACTTCATCAAGAGCATGCTTGACCGTCGTGAAAACCCACCGGAGGAATCGCCGCCGATCAATTGGGGTAAGCGCGGACCGCCGCCCAGCTTCCGCGCACTGCTGGACGATGAGGAAGCCGAAGACGATGATTGAACCGCCCTACCCTTCAATGCGGCACGGGCGATTTTCGAGGAACGCTGCCGGGCTGAGCGTAACGGCGATCTCGGCAGTGCGCGGGTAAAGCAATTCGCGTCCGAAGCTGCTTGCCCTTCCCTCCTCGAGTTCGTCATATAGGCAGATGCAGACCTGCGCGCATTCCTTCCCCGGCTCGAAAATGCCGACCGCTGTCAGCTGTCCCTGCTCGCTGAAATCAAGGCTGTAGTGCGGTTCGAGCAATCGCTCGCCTTCTGCCTGATACTCGTTGATCAAGCCGAACAGCAGCATGAAAAACTGTTCTTTCGACACGCCGTAAGCCGCCGCTTTCTCAGTAATTTGGACTTCTGTGATTCTGTGCATAATCGCGATCTCCTAACTCAAGGTTCGCCAAACCGCCGACCGAATGACCACGAAACGACGGCAATCGCCAGCAGAATCCCGGTAATCTCCAACTGAAATGGATCACGGAATGGAGACGCCAGCAAACCCCAGCCGAACCAAATGGCACCGGCAAGAGCTATCGCGCCGACCGCCTTGAGGACATACGAGACACATCCTCGCAATGCGCCGCCTGTCCGAGCCGGGCGCGGCGGCTGAGGAATCAGCAGATTGAGCCGTGCGCGCCACTGATTGACCTCCGGTTCGTCGATACCGTCAAGCAGCGCCCGCGCCTGCTCGTACTGCTTCTCTCGAATAAGCTGCCGCGCAGCCTCTTTCTTCACCGATTGGCTTTTGCTCAACACAGCGAGTTACCCCCTCTACGCCGGGCTGTCCGGCTTGATCCTTCCTTCCCTATATAATCTTAATTCCGTTTCTGCTCCAGCGAGACGCCGGGTCAATTCGAGGATCGTTTCGTCTTTATCATCGAGCTTGTTCTGAAGCTGCTCAAGCTGTTTTTGGAGACCTGCAACCTCGCGCAGCAGCGCGCGTGTTTGACTCTCAAGCGCGGCGGCGGCTGTCGATTCCGGGATCACTGGCACAAGCGAAGCGCCGACAACGACGGGCAGTTCGGGCAGCTCCTGCCAGTCGCCTGCCTGTCCCGTGCCACCCGTGCCCGCGGCCTGGTTGGCTTTGGCCTTGTCGAGCGCCACCATGGTGTCTTGCAGCTTGGCAATGGCGTCGGTGACCGAGAGCACGC
>JACSRG010000053.1 GCA_014879865.1 Anaerolinea sp. | reverse complement strand
AAGGGGTGAAGTCCCTCTCCCTGAGGGAGAGGGATTTAGGGTGAGGGCAGTTTGCAGACACATCCTAGTTAAGTCTTGATAGCTGCGCGCCACCCATCCGGCACGTTCCCGTAGGTGATCGCCTTTGCGCCCAAGAACGTCCCCAGTTCCTCGATTGCGCCTCTGACCGCGCGCCCGGCATCGAGCGGCGCATCAGCTTCAGCATACACGTTATGGACTTGCAGCGTTTGACTTTTCTTGTCGTAATTCGAGTCCACCCGCCCGATGAAGCGATCCCCGTGCAGAATCGGCAGCACGTAATAGCCGTACTCGCGTTTGTCCGCCGGGACGTAAATCTCCATCCGGTAGTAGAAGTTCCACAGCAGTTCCGTACGCGCGCGGTCGCAGATCAGATTGTCGAACGGGGAGAGCAGCACCGTCCGCCCGTTGAATTCGCCCGCTTCGACCGCATCGAGCAGCGGCAGATCGGCGTTGTGGATGTACCACACGCGCTTATCCCCACCCACCTTGACGCGGCTGATCGCGCCTTCGCGTTCGAGGTCATCCAGCACGGCGGGCAGATCAGGGTAGCGCCCGCGAATGAAATGGTTGCGGATGTGCGGTGCGGCGGCGACGCCCAACGCGCGGAGCGCCCGCTGCGCCGCTTGGCGCGTGACTTCGCGCTCGGTCAGTTCGGCGCGCGGCGTCCAGTCGGGTAAAAAGCGTTCGGTCAGGTCCCACACCTTTTGACCGCCCTTGCGCCCCGCCACCATGATCACGCCGGACGACCACAGGTAATCCAGCATCCGGCTGACGTTGCGCCCGCTCGTCCACCCGCTCGACACCCAAGTGTCCGGGTCATGCGCGTCTTTCTCGATGTCCCGCGACATGAGCGCGCCTTTTTCGCGGATTTCGCTCAGGATAAAGTCGTGAAGCTGCTGGTTGAGCGCCACCCATTCACGCACGCGCTGCGACCACCCATCCTCCCCGCGACAGTAGTTCCGCATTCGGATGTCGTAGATCGGGAAGTCTTCGGTCAGCACAATCGAGGCGACGTGCGCCCAGTACTCGAACAGGGCGCGTTCCTGCCATTGCAAATGATCGAGCGCTTTCAGGTCATACGCGCCGACGCGGCTGAAGACGACGAGCGTGTGCGACCGTGACACCGCGCTGATCGGGTCAAGCTGCAAGCAGCCGAGGTCACGGGCGACATTCAGGATTCCGGCGGGTGTGGGGGGCTGGCGATCTGCCGCGAGATGCTGCCGCCGGATCGCCACACGGCGAACAGTTTCCGGCGTAATCGTGCGAACGGACATGCGCAAACACCTATAGGATGAAAACGAATGTTCTCATTATAGTGTTTTTCGCACAAATGTACAATTACGTGAGCAGGCGCGGCAGGCAAAAACCGAACGTACTGCCGAAGCCGTAGACGCTGCGGAAGGCGACCCGCCCACCGTGCCGCTCCACGATGCGCTTGACGAGATACAGCCCTAAGCCCGTCCCGGCGATCCCGCGCGTCTCTTTGGTTTTGACGCGGTAGAACGGCTCGAACAGCCGCGCTTGATCGCCGTCGGGGATGCCATAGCCGTTATCTTCGATCTCGACCGCGAGGCACGTCTCCTGATCGAGCACGCGCGCGCTGATGCGTCCGCCGTTGGGCGTGTAGTGGATCGCATTGTTGAGCAAATTGCCGATAGCTTCGCCTAACTGCCCCTGATCCCCGGTGACGTAGTAATTCCCGTCGCCTAGGATCAGCGTGATCTGCTGATCGCGCTGGCGGCTTTCCTCAAGATAATCATCGACGACGCTTTGCAGCAGCGCCCCCAACGAAACGATGTCCTGTGGCAGCGCCTTGTCGTCTTGCAGGCGTTCGAGCGAGAGGATGTCGGTAGACATGCGTTTGATACGCCTGACCGCCCCTTTGATCACGCGGAAATATTCGATCTGCTGTTCGGTCA
>JACSRG010000054.1 GCA_014879865.1 Anaerolinea sp. | reverse complement strand
ACTTCCTCGTAGTTGGCGATCAAGAAGGTGATGTCCTGCGCGGGCTGAAGACCGGCGTCACGCAGCGCCAGCAGCGCGCCGTAGATCACCGCGACGCCGGATTTATCGTCCAAGTGGCGCGAGCGGATGAATCCTGTTTCCGTCACTTCGACGCGCGGATCAAGGAAGATGAAATCGCCGACCTCGATGCCGAGCGCCCGCGTATCCGCCGCGCTGAACGTCTTGGCGTCGATGCGGACTTCCATCGTATCCTCGTCGCGCACGCTCGTGCGGATGTTCTTGTTGACGTGCGTCGAGGGGTTGGACGGCAGCACCGTGCCGCGATAGCGCTTGTCCGCGTGCGTGCGGATGGTCACGCCTTCGAACTCGACCGCCTGCCACATGAAATTGCCCAACTGCGTCATCTTCAAGCGTCCGCTCGCTTTGATGTCCTTGACCATCAAGCCGAGCGTATCGACGTGGGCGGTCACGCCGCGCGGCGCGCTGTTCGACACACCGCGCCACTGGGCGATCAGTGCGCCTTTGGTCGTCTCGTAGAAGGCAAGGTTGGGGACGTGGAGCGCTTCGAAGGCTTCGCGCACGTAGCGGATCGCTTCGACATAGTAGCCGGTCGGGCTGGGCGTGTTGAGCAAGCCGACGAGGAAATCGACGGAGGGCGCAAGCGGGATGGTAAGCTGAGTCATGGACATACTCCTGAAAGAAAAGGACGAAGAAGGCGGTATAAGTAGAAGAAGTTAAAAGTGGAAAGTAGAAAGTGGTTGGCATGGCTTTGTTCTCACTTTCAACTTTTTACTTTCAACTTTTTCCTCCATCCTTCCTAGATAGACAGATCATGTGCCGGAGAGTATAGTAGCGCGCGGTAATCGATCAAAGAGATGGTCTTGCGTATGCGTCGTCGTGACCTTGCTGTCCTCGGTTTGCTCTTCCTGCTGCCGCTGATCCTGTTCTGGGCGCAGACCGTCGGCGGACGGACTTTGCTCCCCGCCGAAAACCTGTACCAGTATGAACCTTACGCCGCCTACCGGGACAGCCTCGGCGTCCCGGCTGTGCCGCATAACGCGCTGCTCTCCGACCTTGTGCTGCAAAACATGCAGTGGAAATCGTTCATCCGCGAGAGCTTCAGTCTGGGCGAGTTCCCGCTCTGGAATCCGCACCAGTTCAGCGGGATCGCGTTTTTCGCCGCCGGACAGCAGTCTACGCTCTACCCGTTCAGCCTGATCTACTACGTGCTGCCGCTCGGCGCGGCGTATGGCTGGTTCACGGTGATCCAATTGTGGCTGGCGGGCATCTTCATGTACGGATTCACCCGCTTCGGCTTGGGAATCGGGCGCGCGGGCGCGGCGGCGGCAGGCGTCGTCTACCAGTTGAGCGGATTCTTCGTCATCAGCGCAGTATTCCCGATGATCATCGCGGCGGCGGCGTGGCTGCCGCTGATCCTGTGGATGATCGAATGGACGCTGCGTAAGCGCCAGCCGATCCCCTACATCATCGCCGGGGCGGTGGCGCTTGGCTGTAATATCCTCGCCGGACACGTCGAAATCACCTACTACACGCTGATCATCGCGGCGTATTACGCGGCAGCGCGGCTGCTGGTGCTGGGATGGCAAAGCGTCCGCACGACAGTGCGTCGTACCGAAACCCCACCCCGAATTCAGGGAGGGGAGCAAGCAGGGTTAGGTGTGCGCTACCTCCTCACCCGTGCCGCCCTGTTGATCGTCATGGTGGCGCTCGGACTCGCGCTCGGCGCGGTGCAGTTTTTGCCCCTGTTCGAAGTCGCCAGCGGGAATTTCCGCTCGGAGTCGGCGTCCTTCCAGCAGGTGCTCGATTGGGCGCACCCCTTCCGCGACGCGATTCAGTTCGCCATGCCCAACTTCTACGGCAGCCCGGCGCAGCACGGCTACGTCGATGTGTTCAGCTTCACCTACGTCGATCTGACCGCGCA
>JACSRG010000828.1 GCA_014879865.1 Anaerolinea sp. | reverse complement strand
GCCCTAGTCCCTCCCCCGCGATGACAATCAGCAAGACCGCTCCAAAGACCACGCCAAATAAACTCAAGACTGAGCGCGTAAATCCTACATTTGCCGTGCTGACAGTATCCGTTTCGGTAGTCTCAGGTACCGAATACCCCGCGTCTGCAACTGCTTGACGGATGTCGTTCAAACTGACACGGGCTGGATCAAGGCGAAGTACGGCTTTTTCGGAAGACAGATAAACATCGACAGACTGAACGCCCGGCAGGGCAGCGATGGCGTGGTGAACATGCTCCACACATTCAGCGCAATCCATCCCTTTAACCGGAACTTCTAAAGTCTCTTCACTCGCCATCAGAATCCCCTTCTGTAGAGTCATAACGGGTGCATTGATAAACGCCTTTGGCAACGTCGGACAGCACTTCTTCAGCGAGGCGAAGCAGGCTGTCAATCCGATCATCGGCAAGGCGATAGTAGGTGAAGCGACCGCGCTGTTCGCTCACTACCAGTCCGCAGTCGCGCAAGCAGCCCAAGTGATTGGAAATGTTCGATTGGCTCAGTCCGGTTGCCTCGACGATTTCGCCAACGTTCAGTGGGGTGCTGCGTAATGCCTCTAAGATGGCGAGGCGCGAGGGGTCGGCAAACCCACGAAAGAGTTTGGCTTTTAGGTTGAGCTGCAACTGCTCCCCGGCAATCAGCATGGGCAGACACTCCATATCATCACATCAGCATTCAATGATATAATCATACCATCGGATTGGCAAATCTGATAGGGCGTTGTGTCGCACCGACAAATCACACGGGCTACATACAGCCTACACAATCCAAGCCTATACTCTTGACCAGCGGGTGTGCTGTCAAGCCGAGACGGACATCTGTGGAAAGAAGAAAAGTGATGGTGAAAAAGATTCTGATTGTTGAAGATGAAGCCAAAATTATGCGGACGGTGCGCCTGTATCTGGAACAGGGCGGCTATGAAACGGCGTGGGCGGCGGACGGCGCACAGGGATTGGCTGCTTTCCGGCATGAAAAGCCTGCCTTGATCATCCTTGATTTGAATTTGCCCGGCGATCTCGATGGTCTGGATGTGTGCCGGGCGATCCGGCGCGATTCTAATGTCCCGATCATCATGCTCACGGCGCGCACGGAAGAAACCGACCGCCTCATTGGGCTGGAGTTAGGCGCAGACGATTACATTACCAAGCCCTTCTCGCCCCGTGAAGTGGTCGCGCGCGTGCGGGCAGTTCTACGGCGAACGGAGCAGCCCGAAAGTGTGCCGGAAATCGTCACCGCATCCGATATTCAGGCAGATTTGCAGCGCCGTGTCGTGACCGTTGCCGGTGTTCCGGTTGAATTGACTGCCAATGAGTTCGATCTACTGGTAGCGTTGATGTGCTCTCCGGGGCGGGTCTACACCCGCGCGCAGCTCCTCGAAGCCACGCAGGGAACCAGCTACGATGGCTACGAACGCACCATCGATCAACATGTGAAAAACCTGCGCCAGAAAATCGAACTGGACGCGCCGCAGCCGCGCTACATCCTCACCGTGCGTAGCGTCGGCTACAAGTTCACTGAGGATTAAGCGAATGAACAGTCTTTGGGTCAAACTTATGGGCGCGTTTGTACTCATCATTCTCATCGGCACGGGCATGGTGGTGTTCCTCGTCAGCCAAACGACGAGCGACCAATTTGCCCTTTACACGACCCAAGCAGGACAGCAGCAGGCGGTTCAGCTTGCGCCGCTTGCCGCCGATTACTACAGCCGTTCCGGGAGTTGGGTGGGTATCGAAGCTGCACTGAGCAACCCGTGGGGCTACCAGATGAGCGCCAGCGGCATGATGGACGGTGACATGATGGGGGATATGGGCAGATGGTCGGGCAGCGGCATGGATGACTCCTCGATGATGGAGGAAAGGCAAACTGCCTTTACCAACCGGATTCTGCTCGCGCAGCTTGACGCCA
>JACSRG010000108.1 GCA_014879865.1 Anaerolinea sp. | reverse complement strand
GCGATCTTGCAAGATCGCCCCGGTGAGTTGGCACAATGTGATGAAGGTTAATTTCAGGCGGAAACCGCTTCCGCCAGCGGCAGGGTGAACCAGAAATCCGATCCCTTGTCGAGTTCACTTTGGACATGGATTTCGCCGCCGTGCATCTGGACGAAGTGGCGCGTAATCGTCAGCCCCAAGCCTGTCCCACCGGCGCGGCGCGTCGAGGAGCCATCAACCTGCTGGAACTGCTCGAACACGCGCTCCAGATTGTTTGCAGCGATGCCGATGCCGGTATCGATCACATGGACACACGCCTGCCGCTCGTCGAGCATTCCGCAGCGGACAACCACGCTGCCCCGCTCGGTGAACTTGACCGCGTTTGAGAGCAGGTTGGTCATGATCTGGCGCAGGCGCAAGCGATCCGCGAGCACAGGCGGGACATCCGGCTCGATTTCCAGCGACAGCTTCAAGGGCTTGTCTTTGACGAGCACCTGTGCAGTCTGGACGAGTTCTTCGAGCAGGTCGGGCAAATTGATCGGCGCGCGATCCATTTGCATCTGCCCGGATTCAATCTTGGCGAGGTCGAGGATGTCGTTGATGATCCCCAGCAGATGCTTGCCGCTGTTGTGGATCGTGGTCACATCTTCGAGCGCTTCCTCGGAGAGTTCGCCGTCATCGCCATCGATCAGAATTTCCGAGTAGCCGATGATCGAGTTGAGCGGCGTCCGCAGTTCATGGCTCATGTTGGCGAGGAACTGCGACTTGAGGCGGTCAACTTCGCGCAGTCGCTCGGCGGTGAACTTCTCGCGTTCGGCTTGTTCTTCCGCTTGTACCAGCAGTTGGCGGATCGAACTCTGCGCTTCTTGTTCACGGGCGAAGGCGCGGGCGTTCTGCACGGCAACCGCGATCTGTGCCGCCAGCGTGCTTTGAATGTTAATGTCGGCATCGGTGAAGCGATGCGGTTCGTCCGACTGCACGTCGAGGACGCCGAGCAGCGTATCGCCGACGATGAGCGGCACGGCGAGTTCTGCGCGTGTGCGCGGGAGCAGCGGATTGGGCAGGAAGTTCGGCGCGGCGGCGACGTCGTTGCTGATGACCGGCTTGCGCGTGCGTGCGGCGGTCGCCACGATACTAAGTTCATGGCTCAAACGGATGCTGTGACCGCGCTGCTTCATGACGCGCCCTGCATCGCCTGCGCCGGCAGCCAGCACCAGCGATGTGCCTTCCGGGTTCAACAGGTAAACGTGGGCGTGATAAAGATCGAAGTCGGTGCGCGTCTGGTTCACCATCGTGTGCAGCAGTTCGTCAAGGTCAAGGAGCTGGCTGACCGAGGTGCTGATTTCGGACACCGTCTTGAGCTGCGCGGCGTCCGATTCTGTCTGGCGGAGCAAGCGGATTTGTTCCATCGCGCTGCTGACCTGTTCCGTAATCGCACGGAACACGCGGACTTCGCTCTCACTGGGCGTATGCGGACGATTGTAGGCGATAGTCAACAGACCGAGCGGTTGACCGAAGGCGGTGATCGGCGCGGAGATGAAACCGGCGATTTCCATCATATGGAGCGTTTCGAGCGTGTCCGCGTCAAGGTTGGGCGTACGCTCGACATCCGGCACAAAATGGAGTTCGTCAATCTGAGCTTGGTTGAGGAACGGCACGCGCGTGAGCGGGACGACCATGCCTTGCAGCGGATTATCGCCGCCCGCCTGCCAGATCGCGGAAATGGTCGCGTAGGTCGTGGAGTCGAGTTTTGCATTGTTGAAGCGCGTTACCGCGATCCACGCCGTATCCGTCTGCGCGAGTTCTTCCGCTACCGTTTCGACGATCTTCTGCTCGTCCTGCAAATAGCCAATCTTCGAACTCACGCGGTAGAGGACGGCGGATTCGTTCAGCGCGGATTGCGTCTGCTGATACGCGCGGGCGTTCTGCACCGCGACCGCGATTTGCGCTGCCAGCGTGCTTTGGATTTGCACATCGGTCTCGGTGAAGTGGTTCGTCTCACTCGACTGCACGTCGAGCACGCCGAGCACGTGATCGCCGATTAGCAGCGGAATCGCCAGCTCGGAACGGGTTTTCGGCAGCAGCGGGTTCGGCAAGAAGTTCAGGGCGGCAGCCACATCGTTGGTGACGAGCGGTTGCTTCGTGCGGGCGGCGGTCGCCACGAGGCTGATTTCGCGGCTGAGGGCGATGCTGTGACCGCGTTCCTTCATGATGCGCCCGGTTTCGCCTGCACCGGCAGCCAAGATCAACCGGTCACGCGCATCGTTCAACAGGTAAACATGCGCATGATACAGCCCGAAGTCCTCACGGGTTTTGTCCACAAACGTTTGCAGGAGTTCGTCGAGGTCGAGCAGACGGGTCACGGTCGAGCTGACTTCCGCTACCGTTTGCAGTTGGGCAGCATAACGCGCCTTTTCACGTTCGAGGCGCATACGTTCGACGGACGCCGCGATCTGGTCAGAAAGATTACGCAGGACGCGAATTTCAGTTTCGGTGTGCTTGCGCGGTTGGTCCGAAACGACGATGAACATGCCGATCCAGCGTGTGCCGATAGTCAACGGCGCGAAGATCAGCGCACTGGTGCCGAACGCGGCAAGCGATGCCCGCGAGACTGCATCAAGGCGCGGATCGGTTTCGACGTCGTCATACCAGTTCACATCTTCACGGTTGACCACCGCACTCAGCGGGAATTGGTCGGCGGAGAGCACCGTGCCCCGCAGTTGATCCTCACCTCCGGGACGCCAGTCCCCGGCGATGACGAGCGATGTCGCCGTCTCATAGTCGTAAGTATTCCACAGCACAAGACTGGTCGTGTACTTGCGCGGTTCCGGCGAGTGATCGGTGAACGCCATGACGATTTCTTGCTCGTCCTGCGCGGTGTTTAAGGCTGAGCTGAGGCGGAAGAGCAGTTCCGACTCTTGGCGCGCTTGCTCAGCGCGGAGTGCTTCTAGCTTTTGCTCGGTGATATCGCGTCCGACGAAATAGGCGCGCTGCTGTCCCATGTCGGAGACGGTGACGAAACTGACCCAGAAATAGCTGTCGTCTTTGCGGCGCACGCGCGCTTCGTAGCTGACTGCCGTTTCCCCTTGCGTCAGCTTCAACGTCTGCTCAAAGACCATTGGCAGGTCGTCGGGGTGGATGAGCCCTGAATAGCCGATGCCCTGCAATTCCTCGAGAGTGTAACCGAGCGCATCTTCCCACGCGGGGTTGAGCGAGATCAGGTTGCCCATGAAGTCGGATGTGCCGATGAAGTCTTTCGAGATCGCGTACAACTGGCGCGTCTCTGCCAGCGCTTTTTGCTCACGCGTGAACTGGCGCGCGTTCTGCACGGCAATGGCGATTTGCCCTGCCAGCGTCGTCTGGATTTCAACGTCGTCATCCGTGAAGTGGTTGATCTGATCCGACTGCACGTCCAGCACGCCGATCAAGCTGTCGCCTGCGATAATGGGAACAGCCAGTTCGGATGCGGTTTCGGGGAGCATCGGGTTCGGCAAGAAGGTCGGCGAATCGAAGACATTGTTCGCCAGCGCGGGCTGCCGGGTGCGTGCGGCGGTCGCTACGAGACTGGTGGGGCGGTTGAATGCAATACTGTGACCGGCGGCGAGCATGAATTTGCCGGGGTTGCCTGCACCGGATGCCAGCACCAGCGTATCACCTGCTTCGTTGAGCAGGTAGATGTGCGCGTGGTACAGCTCGAAGGTCTTTTTAGTGATTTCGACGACTGTGGGCAGCAGTGTATTGAGATCGAGAATCGTCGAGATTTGACGGGAGACTTCCTGCGCCAATTGGAGATCGCGGGTGCGCCGCTGCACGCGGGACTCGAGTTTGGTCAGACGGTCGCGGAGTTGATCGACGAGTTGGTCGAACTCCTGCAGAACACTGCTGCTGCGCTGTGGTTCGGGTTGAACTGACATGATCCTCTATTTCCACGCATAGAGCATAGTTGTGATCAATTAATATCGGAAGGTAGTTTACTACGATCCTCCATCTCCATTGTAAAGACCGGTTCGGTTTGTGATCCTTAACGTTAGTCCGGTTAGAAAGTCCATACAAAGTCTGATGTGAGTCCTAAGGTGGGGTATTTATAGTAGAAGGTGTTGATGCAGCGCCGATTTGCTGCATCCTTCTCTTGGAGAGGATTCCATGCTGCGAAGAAAACTTCTTATCCTCCTAGTCCTGCTTGTGTTGGTCATCCCAACGGTTGTGCAAGCGCAGGATGGCGTGTCCATCGACTGCGATGACGGCACGTCGATCAGCAACGGGGTCGAATTTCAGCTCGCCAATCTGGTCGCGGGTGAAACTTACCGCGTGACCGCGATTGGTCTGAATGGGTTCGATACGGTTATGGCAGTGGTAGACGGCGACGGCAACGGGCTGTGCAACGACGATGCGGAAGACGCCGAGGGCTACGCCGTCGATCTGCCGACGACGGGCGCGGTTGAGGCGTCCAGCTTGAGTTCGCAGATCACCTTCGAAAACACATCTTCCTCGAAGCGAGAAACAGCGGCGTTCTCGGTGGTGGTTGGCGGTTTTGGCGGCGCATCGGGCGAATTCGTGCTGATCGTCGAAGGCATGACCTTGACCGAAGGCGAGGACGAAGGCTACGACCCTGTTGGCGTCGGCATCAACGATGCGATGGTGGCGTCTGAAGTCCCGCTGTCCGTCTACATGATCTCTGCGTCCAGCGCGCTTGACCCGGCGATCTACATGGTGAATGCCGATGGCGACATCGTCGAAGATGCCGACGGCAACCCGGTCTTCTGTGATGACGCGGGCAACGAAGAATTGTGCTTCAACACGGGTGCCAGCCTCGACGGATCGAGCGTCACACTGTCACGCGGTGAACTGCAAGCCAACGACTTCGATGCGCTGCTCGCGCTGCCGTTCGGCGAAGACGCCAGCGGTATCTACGTGAATTATCTGCTCACCAGCTACGAACAGCAGGGACAGGGCGATTACGTCGTCGTCTTCCACGCCGGTGTCGGCGAAGGCGCGGGCGGTTCGGGCGGCAGCGGCGGTGGACTGCCTCCGGCACGCGGTGGTCAGGGTGGCGGTGGCAGCGGTGAGATCGCGGGCGGCGTGGCGGTTCAATGCGACAACGGCACGAGCTTCAACAATGGCGTCGAAGTGATCATTAGCCAGATGCGCTCCGGTTTCACCTATACGGCGACCGCCGTCGGCATTAACGGCTTTGATCCGGTGCTGGCGGTGCTGGATGAGAACCGCAACGGTTTGTGCAACGACGACGACCGGAATGCTGCCAGCTACTCGGCGAGCCTGCCGACGACCGGCACAGTCGGCGCGTCGGGCTTGAGTTCGCAGGTGCGCTTCGACCAGAACAGCCGCGAAGCCTTCGCCGATGTATCGCTGGTGGTCGGCGGGTTCGGCGACCAGACCGGTGAGTTCCTGCTCATCCTTGAAGGCATGGCGGTCACGTCCGGCGACAACGCGGGCGATCCGTTCCTCGTGCAGGTGACGCAGCCAATGGTGGATTCCGGCGTGCCGCTCACCGTCTACATGCTCACGCGTGGGACGAGCGGCGTCGATCCGTACATCTACATGCTCGATGGAAACGGCGATCCGCTGCAAGACAGCGACGGCAACGACGTGTTCTGCGACGATGCCGGGACGACCTCGTGCTATGGCGCGTCTGTGCCGCTCGACAACTACACAGTGACGATCAACACCGGCACGCTCCCCGGCTGGCAGTACGACTCGATGCTCAGCCTGCCGTTGGACGCGTTCAACTTCACGCCCGATGAGCTCAATTACCTGACCTACATGATGACGAGCTTCGGCGGCAGCGAGGGTCAATACCTGCTCGTGTTCCACGTCGGCACTGCCGAGTAAAACGGCAGGACTGAGAAAAAGAAGGACTGAGGACTGAGTTAGGAAAGTGAGACTGACCCATGCTTCTCTCAGTCCTCAGCCCTCAAACCTCAGTCCTGTAGTTCGACCGCATCCGATCCATCTCCTAAGCGCACCCGCGTATTTGTCCGCGCGTCGTACAGCCCGACTACCAGCCGACCCGCACGCGGCTCGACGTTGAACGTCAGCGTGTGCTCGTCCACGATGTACTCGCCCGTCCGCCAGCTTGAGGTCGCCAACCCGCCGGGGAACTGATCGCTTTGCGCGATCACCACGCCATCCGCGCCGATTAGCTGCGCGAACACAGTGTAATCGACGGCGGGAGCAGCCTCCGCGCGCCAGATCAGCGTCAGGCGCGGCGGATTGGCGCGGTCGTAGGGTGGCGCGTTGACCGTATAGCCGATCAGCATCCCAACACCCGGATATTCGGCGTCGAGTGAGTGATCGAAGGGCGGCGCTGCGGTCAGCATGGGACGCGCGCCAATGCGCACAGCCGCCAGCCCCGTCCCATCGTCCAAGCGGAGCGTCGCCGTGCCGCTGAGGGCGTCGGTTGGCACGCGGATCGCGCGCCAGTCTTGCAGCGGAGCATCCCCGTCCGGCGCGGGCAGTTCGACCGACCAGCGTCCCGCGTCGTCGCTCAACGTGACGGCTTGCGGCGCGGTCGTCCATAACAGCCCGACGCGGATTGATTCGCCATTGCTCAATGACTCCGGGATCGGCAACGTCAACGTCACTGGCGGCAGATCGGCGCGCTGCGACCAGTCCGCCGCCGGCGCGCTCCACACGCCGAGCAGCAGATCGCGCCCGGCAGCAGGTTGATCGGCGGGCGGGGTCAAGCCGGAGACGGCGCTTTGCTCATCGTACAGGCGCACATAGACGCGATAGTCGCCGGAAGGCGCGCCATAAGGCAGGCGGATCAGCGGGAAGGCGGTCAGCGCGCCGCCGGGGATGGTGTCGGCAGTCGTGCGTTGATCGGCTTGGGCAAACGGCGCATCGGCGCGGGCGATTTCCCAACCGAGCGCGTTCTGGACGATCAGCGCGGCTTTGAGTTCATGCGGATATGGCGCGAGGAGCGTTAGCCGGATCGGGACACACATGCCCGCCGCCGAATCGAGCGGCGCGAGTATGCCGACCGCCTCGATCCGCGCAACCGGCGCTCCGGCGCTGTCGGCGAACGTCGCATCGACGGGCGTAAACTCCGGTGAGAGCGGGGTCGGAGCGGCGTAGAGCAGGTTCGACATGCCGTACGTAGTGAAGCGTTCCGGCGGTTTGAGCGTGCCATGCTGCAAGATGCAGTCCATCATGCCGCGATAGTCGGCGCGCTGCGTGTACCACACGTTCAGCGCTACGTCGCCGCCGGTTGGCGGCAGCAGCGGCAGCACGCGCTCTAGGTCTGCGCCTTCGGGCAGCGTGACGCGCTGCGCCGCCGCGCCAAGCCGATCCCAGTAGTAGGCGAATTCATAGCGGTCAGCATACGACCATGCCAGCACAGTATCATCTGCCGTCAGGTGATCGGCGTAGTACTGCACCATGCCGCGCGCGTCGTCGTGCCCGTAGAGCGGATCGCGGGCGATCCACCAGTTCACGGCGAATAGGGCGGCGAAGATGATCAGCGCAGTGAGTCTCAGCGCGGACGAGGCATGTCTCGTCCCTACAACAGCATACCGTTTGCCTGCCAGCCCGACTCCGACCGCCGTGAGCAGGAGCGGCGCGATCATGACCACGTAGCGCCCATGAAAGTTGTTGCCGAGCACAATCAGCGCGGCGACCAAACCCGCCGTAAGCACGATCACATGCAGGGTGAGCCATGCCGCGCGCCGCTGGAACGCCACGAGCGCGATCAAAGCGGTCAGCACGCAGAGCGCCGCCAGCAGCGTGTTCTGGTTGACGAGGGCGTAGGGCGCGATCATGAAGCTTTGCCAGAGTTCGCCGAGGAAGGCGAAACTCACCTGCGGCGCGCTCGACACCGCGCTGTTTGCGTCCGACAGGCGGAGGAAGCGGTCGAAGAAGTACGGCAGCCAGATCAGCCCGACGATCACTTGGCTGATGATCCAGTCGCGCCAATGCGGACGCTTCAGGTCGCGCCGCACCAGCCACGCGATCAGCGTGACGACGTTCAGCCACAGCGCCGCGACGATCCCCGTGTTGTGAGCGTAAAGCAGGCAGAGTTCCGCCGCGCCAAGTGCGATCCACGCGCCGCGCGAAGGCTGCGTGCGCAGGCGTTCCCACGCCAACGCCGCGATCAAGATCAGCACCGCGAGCAGGGTATACATGCGCGCTTCTTGAGATGCCCACCCCAGCGGTGCGGACAGCGTGACCAGCAGTGCTGCATACCAGCCCGCCTGTTTCCCCGCGACTCGGCGCGCCAACTGGTACGAAAGTGGGATCGTGAGAAGCCCGTTGAACAGGGAGAATAGCCGGAGCGAGAAGACGCTTTCCCCTAGAAACGCAGCGTGAATCTTGAGCAGTACGTAATACAGCGGCGGATTGGTCAAATCGGCATCGAATGCCGCGAAAACGCTCGGCTGTGCCGCCGCATAGGCTGACCAACCCTCGTCAAACCAGAGGCTTTGAGTTTGCAGCCCGACCAGACGGATCGCGGTGGCAAACAGCAGCAAGAGCAAGAGTAGACGGGTACGCATACGCTGACTGTAGTACGCCGCGAGTGAACCGTCAAGTCACAAGGCGGTTGGGTATGCAAGCAGGCGCATGAGTTTTGTGCCAAATTAGACGAATTACTTGCCAGAGCGCACAGAAGATTTAAAATGAACCTGAATGTGTTGAGACGATTGCTTGAGGCTCCTATGCCCGATAATCCCAATCCCGACTCGCCTGTAGTACCACCGACCGCGCCAGAGCAGAAACCTGCGCCGACTGGTTCGTCAACCGGTGCGCCTACTGACGCGCCTGCCAACGCACCGCAACCCGTGCCGAGTACGTCGTCTCAGCCGCCAGCGTCGCCTGCTGTCCCATCATCGGCGAAGACAGATGCAGCTCCGCCCACGCCTCCGGCGAAACCCGCCGCTGCGCCGTCGCCTGTACCGCAACCTGCGCCGCAGCCAGTGCCGCAGCCTGAAGCGCCCAAACCGCCAGCACCGCAATCCACAACGCAAGTCCCACCCTCCAAACCGGAGGTGACGACGGGGGCGATCACCGGCAAGCCGATGCCTCAGCCGCCGGGACCACCCAAAGCACCGCCGCCGAGCGCCGCCCAGAAATGCTCCGTCTGTGGACACGTCAATCGTCCGGGTATTCTCGTGTGCGAAAACTGCGGCACGAATCTCGCGACCGGACGTGAAGCCAGCGTCGGCACGAAAGAGATCGGGCAGGAAGAGAAGATCAGCGAGTCGCAGGAAGTCATGATCAACACGGCGGGGACGCTGCGTTTTGAAGACAACATGATGCTGCGCTTGGAGATCGAAGGCGCGCCGACGCCGATTGTCATTTACCCGAAGTCGGAAACGTCACTTGGACGACGTGATCCGGGGACAGGGGTCGCGCCCGACATCGACCTGACCGCCTATGCAGGCTATCGCAAGGGCGTCAGCCGCAACCATGCCATGCTCCGCTTGAAAGAAAAACGGCTCGAACTCTACGATCTAGGCAGCAGCAACGGCACGCTGATCAACGGCGTGCGCCTCAGCGCGCATCAACCGCATCTGCTGCGCGACGGGGATGAGATTACATTAGGAAAAATGGTGATACGGGTTCTGTTCCAAGTGAGAAACCGCACCCGTAGTTTGACGTAACCGGATGGAACGATGAAAAAGCGGACGGCGCAGCTTCCGGCGTCCGCTCTATTTGCTACCAATGCACAATCAATAGCCGAGAATCTGCGCGATTTCCGACGCCGCTTTCTTCGTCGCGAACAGGACGTGACTGAGGCGCGCATTCTTCTCGACCAGCACGGCGACGGATGCGCGTCCCGCCGGGTACACGACCATCACGCCTTCTTCGCCTTCCATCAGCAGTCGTTCGAGTTCGCCTTGCGCCAGCCGTCCGAGCGTGCGCTCCGCCAGCCCGATCAACGTGGCAGACATGGCGGCGACCTGCGGACTGCTCGTGGGGTTCTCGTGTGGGTTTTCTTCGTCACCGGGCGGATAAGCGGCGACCAGCAGTCCGTCGATATTGACGATCACCGAGGCTTTGACGCCATCCACCGCGATATGCAGCGTTTTCAACGTCCGCTCTAGGATTTCGCTCCGGTATTCCTGAGCCATTACCCCAACTCTCTTCCAGCCGTTAAGCAGTAAATCCATCCTCTGGTCAGTATAACCGATCTCGCGCGCTAGGTTCAATAAATGTTCGGGTGGGAGATTAAGCGCGCCTCCGCTTGGCATCCTCCTCGGCAAAGCGCGCTAGGAGATACTTCTCATCTTCGCTTAAGGGTGCGGTGCGCAGCAGATCGGGGCGCTGCTGCCACGTCCGGCGCAGCCCCTCCACGCGCCGCCAGCGCTCGATCTCGCCGTGATTGCCGTCGAGCAGGACTTGCGGCACGCTCACCCCGCGATAGACGGGCGGGCGGGTATACTGCGGACCTTCGAGGACGCCGTCCGCGTGACTTTCCCGTTCCGCGCCGCCTTCCGCGCCGAGCACGCCGGGGATGTGCCGGATCACCGCGTCCACGATGACCATCGCCGGGAGTTCGCCGCCGGTCAGCACGTAGTCGCCGATGCTGACCTCGTGCGTTACGACCAACTGGCGCACGCGGTCGTCAATGCCTTCGTAATGCCCGCAGATCATCACAAAGCGCGGCTGCTGCGCCAGCCACGTCGCCATGTTGTGATTGAACACCTGACCCTGCGGCGACATCAGCAGCACGGGCGTGCCGCTTGGCGCGGCGTCCAGCACCGACTCGACAGCAGGCACGAGGATGTCCGGCTTCAAAACCATGCCGCCGCCGCCGCCGTAGGGCAGATCGTCAACGATCTTGTGACGGGTCGTCGCCCAGTCGCGGATTTGATGCAGGCGCAGATCGAGCAGCCCGCGATCCCGCGCTTTCCACAACATGCTTTCGGTCATGGGACCCTCAAACATCGAGGGGAACAGAGTCAGAATATCAATTTGCAGCATGGGCTTTGCCTTCAATCCTTTGACCCCTCTCCGAATTCGGAGGAAGTGCCAAGCGTAGCTTGGACGGGAAGGGGGTTTCATTTGCTTGTTAAGCAACCTGCGCCAAGATGCCAATTCTAGCTTGTCATCAACCATTTCGGATCGGATAATTCTTGAACGGAGGCAGTGAAGCAGAATGAAACGATGGTTGTTGCTCCTGTTGGCGACTCTGACATTTGCCGCTGGATGCGGCACGATTGCACCCGCGCCGCCGGATATTCCGCGCGTGGAATTCCTGTTCCCGATGGATGGCGTAACGGTCATCGAGGGGACGGACTTGCAGATCGGGGTGGTGGCGCAGGACAGTGCTGGCGTAGCGCGCATCGAGTTGTCGATTGACGATCTGCCGCATCAGGCAGCCGCGCCGACCGAATTGGCGAGTGTGCCGACCTTCACCGTCGATATGAACTGGCTGGCACGGGGCGCGGGTTTACATTCGCTGACGGCGGTCGCGTATCGCCTCGACGGTACGGCGAGCGATCCCGCAATTATCCGGGTGAATGTCGGAAGTTAGGAGAGGCTGTGGCTTATCTGAAACGGATTTACGATCAGCCCGCACCCCCCGCAGATGCCAAGACGCTGGACAAGCGCT
>JACSRG010000765.1 GCA_014879865.1 Anaerolinea sp. | reverse complement strand
CAGGCTGAGAAGCTGCTCGACTCCGCTGGCGGCAGTTGTCGGCAGCAGGAAGAAAATCCCGATGCCGAGCAGCAGCGAGACTGCTAACGTACCGTACGCGACGGGACCCGAAAAGCTGGCGGTGTCGTTCTCGTCTTCCTTGATCGCCACGTCTGCCGACCACATCAACGCCCGTGTGCCGAGTCCGAGCGCGTCCCACAAGCCGATCAACCCGCGCACAAACGGCGTTTTGCTGATCCGCCCGCGATACAGCGCCGCGTTGAGCGGCTGTTCGTGAATGACGATGTTGCCCTGAGGATTACGCACGGCGACGGCGAATTTGTGCGCGCCGCGCATCATCACGCCCTCGATTACCGCCTGCCCCCCGTATGAAAACTGCTTAGGTGTGCTGCTCAAAGTGATTTACTCTCCCCAATCTACCGCCAGCGGGAAGCTCCCCGCCGCCGTTAGTTCCTCGACCTGTGTTGTACCCGCTCCCTGCACCAGCAGGGTGACATGACCGCCGACCGGGCAGCCATCCACGCGATTACACTGCGCGGCAGGCAGTGAAAGCATGTACCTGCCTTGAAACGGGCGTATGCTCATGATACTACCAGTTTGGCTGATCAAGTAGGCTTTCTCCGAAGTCGCGCCGATGGCGATTTGCGCGGGAACATCGCCGCGCGCCCACACTACCCACGTTTCCAAACCGCTGCGGTGCGCAAGACGGACAACATCCGCCGTATCCGAGCGAACAAACAAACCGCGCTCGACATCGCTGAAGCGGTCGATCACCATGCGCCATGTGTCGAAGGCGGGGCGGCGCGTGCCATCGGGACGCAAAATACCAAACGACTCCGCCCCGGCGGGCAAGGCTTGATCGAACAACTTGTACACGCCAATCGAATCCGCTCCGGCAGATAAGCCGAGCGCCGCCGCCTGCACCAGAAACGCCGCCTGCTGGTCGAGATCGATCTGCCAGTTGGGGCGCGTCACCAGCCAGCCCGGATCGAGGTTGGGCGCGGCATTGGTCTCCCCGATCCAGATCGCCTTATCCCCCATGCCGTACCGATCTAGCAGCGCGCGCGTCTCGCTCACAATCTGGTAGACGGTCTCGGTACGGAAATAGATGTGCAAGTTCACGGCGTCGAAGTAGTAGCCATTCGCTGCTGCTTCAGGGTCGGAGGTGATGCGCTCCAACAGGCGATCCAGATACAAGCGCCGCCCCTCATTCACGTCGTGCCAGTAGGTCGTCCCGGCGATGTTGATTTGCGCGCGCGGGTTGCCCTGCTTCGCCGCGAGATATGCGACGCGCAGCAGTTGGAAATAATCTTCCAGCGTACCGCCGAATTCATAGCCATACGTCCCGGCTTCGATGTCCGGCTCGTTCCAGATGATGAAGCGATCCACGCCCCGGCTGTCGTAGTAGGCAGCGGCGCGGCGCATGAAGTTCGCCCATAGGTTATTCGGATCATCGACCGGGAGATAGAGTCCACGCGGCACGCCAACCATCGCGTCGCCATCGGTTGCCCACGCTGGCGTATGCTTGACGACTGCGACCACGTAGCGCCCGCAGTGATTCGCCGCCTTCAGCCAGCGGTCATCCACGTTGAGCGTGTGCCAGTCGTCCGTTCCGTTCGGCTGATGCTGCGCCCAGTCGAAGATGATGCGCTCCCACCCCGCCCCGAGTTCACATGCCTCGTCCGGCAGCCAGAAGCCTTCGATCACGCCGAATGGATTCTGTTCGTCGGCGCGCACACCCACCGCTGCGAGTGTAAACACCAAAATAAAGCAGTAGTGAATAATACGCAGTAGTGAGCGGCGTTTCACCCCTCTCCCCACTTGTGTGGGAGAGGGGAAGGGGGTGAGGGGCAGCAATTTCACCACGATCCCGCGCCTTTGGTATCCATCAGGCGTAACTGCGCGGATTTATTACCGTTCCACTCGTTGATCTCAAGCTGGTAGAC
>JACSRG010000055.1 GCA_014879865.1 Anaerolinea sp. | reverse complement strand
GAACCAGACCCGAATCGTGCCCATATTTGGCGCGAAGCATGGGCGCTGCTTCTGACCAAGAGCATGTCGCTGAGCGATATTGCAGAGGCACTGAGCGCGAAGGGTTATTGTTATCGGAACGGGAAGCCGTTTGTCCTCGTATCAAAGACCGGAAAGCGGAGACCGCTTACCGACATACTGCGGCGCGCTTTTCAGGATTGGACATATGCCGGATGGGTGGTGAGTGAATGCGACGATATCGCGCCGAAGACTATCCGAGGCAATTGGGAACCCCTCGTTTCGACGGAAGACTTTGAGGCTGGATTGGCGATCCTAGAGCAACTGTACGGATCGGATGAGTCCGCAGTATGAGCAGCTATCGTCAAAAGAAGTCGGCAGCCCCTCCGCCGCAATCCGGATGGGCGATCTATCTGCGGACAAGCAGCGAGGAGCATCAAAAACCAGAGCTTTCGCGTGCGCGTCAGCGTGCCATTATCGAAGGGAATGTGCTGGCGCATTCCGACTTACCCGTCATCGACGAGTACGTGGACGTGTTGACGGGCAAAACGCCAAAACGTGTCGGCTATCAGCAGCTCCTCGCGGATGCACGCTCAGGCAAGTTCTCGCATGTGATTGTAGAACGTGCGGATCGATTTGGGCGTAATGACTCGGAAGCGCTGAGGGCTATTGATGAATTGAACGAGTTCGGGGTATCGGTGCGCTTTGCCAACTCCCCCGATCTCGATCCGATGGACCCGGATGACCGCGTGCTGGTCGCGCTGTCATTCACACTTGCTCGACGCGAGTCGGCTCTGCTGGGCATTCGCACACGCGGCGGGCAGCAGGCGAAGCGCAAGAGCGGTGGCTACATCAGTTACGCGCCGGACGGATACAGAAACGTCACGGCGCGTACTGATGCTGAAAAGCGCGCTGATCTGGGACGTTGGGACAAGTGGATTGAGCTAGATGCGGAGCGAGCTAAGGTCATCCGCGAAGCTTGGAATTTGCTTCTTGAAGACCGGATGTCAGTACGAGAAATCGCCGAGACACTGCACGAACGCGGTTATCGTCACCGAACCGGTAGACCGTTCGTTGAGGTAACTGCGAATGGGAAGCGCAAGCCAAACATTAGCTCACTGTGCAATATCTTTCATAACTGGACGTATGCCGGTTGGGTTGTGAGCATGAAGAACGGGGTTCTGCCCAAAACAGTGCGTGGCAACTGGGAACCAATTGTCACAACCGAAGAATTCGAGCGTGGACAAGAGATCTTGGCGAAGCGCAACGCCCATCGAACAGTGAAGCGCAAGCAGTTTTATTTGCTCACGGGCTTAGCTTTCTATCGCCCACCAGAGGGCAAGCTGCGTCGTTTGACAGGCTCAACCTCTAACGCTGGGCGGCGCGGAGGAGGCACGCCCTACTATCGGATTGAAGGTGCAGGCGGGGCAAGCTTCCTATGTTCGTTGATCGATGCGGCAGTCGAGCGCGAAGTCCGCCGGATCCAAGTCAATCCGGCACTGCTTCCGCTTATCCGTGCCGGTTACACCAAAGACCTTCAAGACTATCTAGGACACTCACGCCCCGATCGGCGCGCTCAGTTCCAACTCGCTTTGAAGCAAGTTGATGAAGAGGAAGCGCGAACCGCCCGGCTCTACGCCGCTGGAAGAATTTCTGATGAGATTTGGGCAGGAATGTGGGCAGAATGGCAAGATCGCCGACAAACTATTCAGCGTGCCCTTGAAACGATGGAGCAGGAACACCAGGTTCACGTCGATAATCTGGACTTGGCGTTGGAAATTATCACCAAGATTGGAACGCTGTATAATGGCTTGCAGCGCAGCGACCAAAAAGAACTGCTGCGTCAAGTCGTTGAACGAGTCATCGTGGAACACGACGGTAAGGTAAGCTTGGAACTGCGTTCACCGTTCGGCTACCTCAACACACTGGTAGACGACATCAAGCGCGAGA
>JACSRG010000056.1 GCA_014879865.1 Anaerolinea sp. | reverse complement strand
GACTGTGCCGTCGCCGACAGCTTCGAGCCATGCTTCCAGATTAGGGACAGTACTGACCCACACGCTGCTGTCCGGCGCTTCGACCATGCGTCCGATGGTGTAGAAGTTCCCGCCGAACATCAGGCGCTCATTGCCGCTCGCCAGCTCGACCCGGTAGGTGTTGACCAGATACGACGCGACGGTGAAGCCTGTGCCCATCGCTTCGATGTTAGCGCGCTGCGCGTCGGTCAAATTGTCAAGCAGATCGGGGTCGCTGACGGTGCGCGCCGCGTAGTAGATGTCACCGGACGCCGACCACGCGACCTGTTCGGGCTGTTCGCTTGTTTCCACATCGGTAAGCGTCCCGGTTGCTAGATCGACCAGCACGACCGACTCGACCGGATCGGGTTCGGCATAGACGGTGCGGATCGCCACGAGTGTCGTCCCATCCGGCGAGAGCTTGGCGCGGCTGATGTTCTCATCCGGCGCGGGCATTCCGTTGACGAGCGTGACCGGGGTCACGTAGCGGAAATCGCCGGTGGCGGGGTCAAGCAGTCCGTAGCCCGATCCACCGCACATGGCGCTGAACAGAATGCCGAAATCCGTCCACTGGAGCATCAGCGGGCTGCCGCCGAAGCCGGTTTCTATCCAATACTGCCAATCGGCGGGGATCGGTGAACCACCGCCGCAGCCCGCGCCATACGGTACACTGGCAATGGTTTGTGGCTGCGCATCGGCTTCCGGGGCGATCCGGTTGATGTTCGGGCTGTAGCTTCCGTCGGTCGTCGGCTGATCGAAGGCGGACTGAGCGTAGAGTAGATCGCCGTCGGGCGTCCACGAGACCGGGAAACCGGCTTCCGGGCTGCCGCTGCTGCCCAGTTCGAAGCTCTCGCCGGTCATGACATCCGCAACGCCGATGTGCAGACCAAATTCCTCATCGCTGAAGATGTAGGCGATCTTCGTTCCGTCGGGACTCCATGCGAGGCTGGAAACGCCGCGATTCGCTTGGAGGGGGATGGTTTGCTCCGCACCGTCGATGACGACGATCAGCGCGCCGTCCTGTAACCCGGCGTAATCTTGATCAACGCCCGCCTGTGCAGCGGCATCCCGCGTGGCGAGCAGCAGACCCACGATGAGCATAAGCGAAAGAAAGGTGATCCGTTTGCGATACATGTTTCACTCCTTGTGATCGCTAACTCCACTAGGGTACTACGCAAGCGGATCGACCGCGTTACGCTTTTTCTCGACGCTAAGCCTACGCCCAGCCTTCGAGCGTCTGCTTGAGCTTGAGCAGGAAGGCGTCACCCGTTGCGCCATCGACCACGCGGTGATCGAACGTCAGCGAGACGTACACGCATGGGCGAATGGCGATGCTGTCACTCCCATAGTGATCCGTGATCACCTTGACGCGCTTTTCGAGCATCCCCACGCCTAAAATCCCGACCTGCGGCTGGTTGATGATCGGCATGGCGACCAGACTCCCGCTCACGCCGTGATTGGTGATCGTAAACGTGCCCTCTTTGACCTCCTCTGGCTTCAACTGCTTGTTACGGGCGCGGTTGGCAAGGTCGTTGATCTGGCGCGCCAAGCCGAGCAGGTTGAGATCGCCTGCGTGCTTAATCACCGGGACGATCAAGCCCTCGTCGAGCGCGACCGCCATGCCGATGTTCTGGACGTTGTGCAGGAAGATGCCGTTCTCCGTCCACTGCGCGTTGAGGTAGGGGACAGCGCGCAGCGCCTCGACCGACGCGGCGACAAAGTAGGCGGTCAGCGTGAGATTGACGCCCTGCTTGGCGTAAGCGTCTTTGTTGGCGGATCGATGCGCCAGCACCGCCGACAAATCGACCTCGAAGATCGTCGTCACGTGCGGCGAGGTGTGCTTGCTGCGTACCATGTGTTCGGCGATGGCGCGGCGCATCCCGTTGAGCGGCACGAGGTCGCCGGGGGACGCGCCGCCCAGCGCCAGGTTGAC
>JACSRG010000551.1 GCA_014879865.1 Anaerolinea sp. | reverse complement strand
GCGACGACATTCATCTGCGGGAACTGCGCGAAGGCATCGAGGAAGCCGCCGATGCGTTCGGTCGAGTGATAGCCGGGCAGCCCTTCAAGCACGCCGACATTCGCCACACCGCCGACCATGCCCGCCGCGAAATTGCCGAGGGCGGTCGTGCCGTTGCGCTGGCTGTAGCCGACCACGCCGTGAACCGGGGTCGGGAAGTTCGGAATATCCGAGTTGACGATGATGACCGCGACGCCCTGTTCAATCGCCTGAGCGACCAGCGGAGCTGCCGCGCCTTCATCGTGGGTGGACAGGATGATGGCGTTCACGCCCTGAGTCAGCACGTCCTGAATCATGCCCATCTGTCCGGCGATGTCCGAACCGCTTTGCGGCGCTTGCATAAAGGTTTCGATCCCCAGTTCGGCGGCTTTGGCGCGGATACCCTCGCCGATTGCCATGTAGTAGGGGAACTCGGTCGCGGGCGGCATGTAGGCGATACGGAGCGGGCTGCTGCCGTCCCAATTCAGATTGGCACAGGCGGCTTGCGCGCCTTCATTTAGCGGAACAGGATTGAATGCGGGAGCGGGGGCGGTGTAACCTTCTTGCCCGACGACCGCGCCAACGGAAACGAGCAGAACAACAATCAATACGAGGAACAACTTATTCATGGTCAATAGCTCCATTGGTATTCTATGCGATGCTCGAACGAAAGAAATTGCTTTAATGCCACTGGTTTTGTCTCGCGTCATGACCCTCCTAGCGAACTGTGCCTCGATGACCTCCAACGGAATCCGCAAATAACAGCGACTGAATTTCGTGACGGCTGACTATCGGTAGATCGAACATGATCGTCTGTTTGAGCCGTGTCGCCGCATCGCCTACCAGCACGGCTTTTTCCAACCCTGCCGCATTGATTCCGGCGGTCAGCAAGCCGTAGTAAAACCCCCCCGTCCACGCATCGCCGCCGCCGATCCGGTCTTGCAGCAGGATAGGCTGCGGTTTGGGTGAGCGGAAGTAGCCACCGTCGCGGCTGATGGCGGCAGCTTCCCAGTGATGCTGCTCCGACGAGGCGCTTTGCCGCAGCGTGACGGCGACCACGCGCAGATCGAAGCGCTCGATCACCGCCGCGCCGAACTGACGCAGATCGTCGTCGCTCAACTCGGCTGCTTCGCCGCTCAAGACCTGCCCCGCGCTGAAACGTCCACAGCCGATGCCGTAGTGCTGCGCCATGTCGTAAATCGACGTGATCAGGAGGTCGGCGTGGTCGGTGATGAGCGGGCGCATGGTATCGGCGCATTCCTGTTCGCTCCACAGCGTCGCGCGGTAGTTAAAATCGACGCCGATGCAGCAGGAGTCGGGACGGGCGCGCATGGCTTCGTGGAACGCATCCAGCAGATAGTTACGCGGATAGCCGCTGTGTGTCGCCAGCCCGAAGGTGATCCCCGATACATGAAACAGCCGTGCGCCGTCAAGCGCCGCCGCCCAATCGACCATGCCGCAGTCGAGCTGGCTGGCGGCGGAATACTTGCGTTGATACCAGACGACTCCCGGTCGCGGCGTCCGTCCCGCCTCATAGATGTAGCGCCCCATGAGGTCGGTCTTATCCGCCCATACGACGTGATCGACGTTGACGGCGTTGGCGCGTGCCGTGTCGCGCAGCATCCAACCGTAGGGATTGTCCGGCACGCGCGAGATGTACGCGGAGGGAATGCCAAGACGCGCCAGCAGCACCGCAATCGAGAATTCGCTCCCTGCCAGCGCGAGATACACCTGCCGCGTCGCTTCGGGACGCTGAAAATCGGCGGGCGTTTCACGCACCATCGTCTCGCCAAGCGTGACGAACGAACATGGATCGAATCCGCTCAAATCGTCTCTGGTGATGTCAAAGTTTGGCGCGCTCGTCTCCATATCATCGACCTACCAAGACTCCAACTGCGCGGTCAAGCCACCATCGACGAATAACTGCGTCCCGGTGATAAACGAGGCTTCGTCACTGGCGAGGAACGCCGCCGCATAGCCGATGTCTTCGGGACGCCCGATGCGCTTCATCACCTGACGGCGTTCGACCTCCGCCTGCTGCTGCGCCGGATCGGGATAGCTGTCGAAGATGCTCTTGATCAGCGGTGTGTAGACCCAACCGGGCGCAATCGCGTTGACGCGGATCGCGGGACCGTAGTCGATTGCCATGTTGCGCGTGAGCGCGGTGATCCCGCCCTTGCTGGCGGCATACGGGGCGACGCCGTTCACCGTCGCGTGCGAGTGGACGCTGGAAATGTTGACGATTGCGCCTTTGCCGAGTGCCTGCATGTGCGGGATGGCGTACTTGGAGCAGAGGAACACGCCGCGCAGGTTCACGCCGAGCGCCCGATCCCAATCCTCGACGCTGGTCTCCAGCACGGGCTTGTAGACGCCGATCCCAGCGTTGTTGACCAGCACGTCGATGCGACCGAAACGCGCCAGCGCTTGATCGATCATCGCCTTGACGTCTGACTCGTTCGAGACATCGCATTTGACGAACAGCGCTTCACTGCCCGCCGCACTGAGTTCGGCGGCGGTCTTTGCGCCCGCATCTGCGTCCCAGTCCACGACGACGACTTTCGCGCCTTCTCTGGCGAAGACGGTCGCAATGCCCCAACCGATCCCTTTTGCGCCGCCCGTGACGATGGCGACCTTGTTTTCAAACCTCATGATGTCATCCTTTTACCACGGCGTGCGCGGCGTCGAAAGGAATACCGGACCCGTTTCGCCGACCGCCACGTTATCTTCGATGCGAATGCCGCCGAAACCCGGAATGTACACACCCGGCTCGACGCTGCTGACCATGCCCGTTTGCAGTGTGCCCGGCATTCCCGGCAGGAGGAACGGAATGAACTCGTGATAGCGCCAGCCGACGCCATGCCCGGTGATGTGGACGAAGTATTCGCCCAAGCCCGCGTCGATCAACGATTGGCGCGCCGCCGTATCGGGGTCGGCGAAGCTCGCGCCGTTCTTCATCTGCGCCGCGCCGAGCTGCTGCGCGGTGAGGACGGCGTTGTAGACTTCGCGCTGACGCGCGTTCGGTTCGCCCGCCACCGCGACCCACGTCAAATCCGACCAGTAGCCATCGACGACCGTCGCCAGTTCGACCATGACGATGTCGCCTTCGAGAATCTGGTAGGTGGTGGAAGGAACGAGCAGCGTGCCTTTGGTGCTGCCGACCACACCCGCGCCGACTTCCGCGAAGGCGCGTACCAACCGCGCTCCTTTATGACCGGGACCCTTGCCGCGAATCGTGCTTTCGATCAACGCGCCGACTTCGACTTCGGTCATGCCGGGTTGAAGCTGATTTACGAAGGCGTTCATGCCCAGTTCGGCGATCTCGTTGGCGGTACGCAGCTTGTCGAGTTCGTACTCGCCCTTGATCATGCGGGCGGTCTGAAGGATGCCTGCCGCATCGACGATCTTGGCGTCCGGGAACACCGACGCCAGAAGACCTGCCCACGGCGCATTCGGGACGACCGGTTCGGCACTGCGGTAGCTCGGACCGACGACCTCGAACGTTTGCTCGACGCCGATGGTGGCGTTTGCCAAGCCGAGCTGATCGCGGGTTTGCGTCAGCAGACGTTTGTAGTTCTCGTACAGGTCACCGTCTTTGAGCAGCCCCCAGCCGAACAGCGTGTAATCTGCCCAGTCGGGTTTGGCGTAATCCTCCTCGATTTCGGGCAGGAACAGCAGCGGCTTGCCATCGACCGGCAGGACGACGAACGAAAAGCTGTGATGCGCCCAGTAATCGGTGATGTAGACGACGTTTTCGGGCAGGCGGCAGACCAGCGCGTCGATGCCTGCGCCGCGCATCTCTGCGCGCAAACGATCTAAACGAAAGGTGTTGACCATGCTTGCTTCCTTCTCTCAGTGATTACAGCCGCCCGAATTCCGCCAGCAGTTCTTCGACTGTCTTGCCTTCGCGGATTTTCTGGCGGGTTTTCTCTTCCATTTCCGCCTGCTTGCGCGCCGCCTCCAGCGTTTGCGCCGCGACGTCGAGCGGGATGACGACCACGCCGATCTCATCGGCGAGAATCAGGTCGCCGGGGTGGACGATGATGCCCGCGCACTGAATATCGACGTTGATCTCAATCGGCTCCATGCGCCCTGAATAGGGCGAGTGCGTCGAGCGTGGGACAATGGCTTTGGCGTAGACCGGGAAACCAAGCGCGCGGGTTTCGTCGGTATCGCGCATCGCGCCGTCGATCACCGCGCCGACCACGCCTTTCATTTTGCACAAGCCGGACATCAATCCGCCCCAGATCGACGTTTCGGTTTCCCCGGCGGCGTCCACGATGATCACGTCACCGGCTTGGGCAACTGACAGCGCATCCAGACAGTCAACCTGATTGCCCGGTTCTAAGCGCACGGTCAGCGCGGGACCGACGAAGCGCAGTTCCGGGAGCAGCGGGCGGATATAACTCCGCAGCACCCCGGCGCGCTGCTGCGAATCCGCCACCACGCAGGACGGGCTGAAGATCGGAAGCAGGTCTTTGAACCCCTGCAAGATCGCGGGGTCGGGGGTACGGGTTCGCTGATTGATGATTTTTCGCATTGTTACGGTGTCCTTGAATAGCCTAGCCGTCCTGAAATCTCACGCGCCGCGCGGACGACCAGCTCAATCTGCGTCGGGTTGTCGAGCGGTTCCATCCGATTCGCCGGACCCGCCAGACTGATCGCGGCGATGACCTTGCCGTGCGAGTCGTAGACGGGCGCGGCGATACAGCGCACATCGCTCTCGTGTTCGCCGTGATCGAAGGCGTACCCTGCTTGGCGGATCAGTTCCAACTGCGTCATCAGCCGTTCGACGGTATCGACCGTCGTATCCGTGTAGCGGATGAACTTGAAATCTTCGAACTGCGCCCTGACCTTTTCCGGTTCGACGTAGGCGAGCAGCAGTTTCCCCAAGCCGGTGCAGTATGCGAGCAGACGCGCGCCCACCTGCGACGACATCAGACCGATGGCGTGCAGACCGTGCAGCTTTTCCAGATATACGACTTCCAGCCGATCCAGCACGGCGAGATGCACGGTTTCCCCGGTCTGGTCGCGCAGCGACTCTAAGAGAGGCAGCGCCGTGCGCCGCACGACGTTGTTGATCTGGTACGAGCGCGCGAGTTCCAGACACGCTAACCCAAGCGCATAGCGTCCCGTATCGGGGTCGCGCTCGACGTAGTTGTGTGAGGCGAGCGACGCCAGCAGGCGAAAGGTCGTACTGCTGTTGATGCCGATGGCATCGCTCAATTCCATGAGGGTGCGCGGCTTGCCATCCGAGAGCATGGACAGCACGCTGATCGCGCGATCTAGAACTCGAATGTTGTAACGGTCGTCTTTTTGAGACACTGTTTTATCCATTTCCATCGATCTGATACGCTCGCCTTAGGATAACCGTCACACCCTCATGCTGACCAGATTACGAACGTTTGAACTGCGCCACGTTCTCGGCAGTCACGGTGAACACGCCTGTTTCCACGCGTTCCGGCAGAATGTTCAAGGCGGCGCTGCGCCAATCGGAGACGACGTTGAGCGAATTGTTGTGCAGCCAGTAAAGCATGTGAACTGCCATGAACATCTCGGTGTAGCTCTTCTGCACGACCGTGCCGTAAATCGTGCCATCCTCGATGAACGGGAGCATGTCGTCGTTGCGATCCATCGCCACGATCTTGACCGTGCCGACCAAGCCCGCATCGCGGACTGCCAGCGCCGCGCCCTTGCCGCTGTCGCCGTCTGTGCCGCCGATCCCGGCGAGATCGGGATTCGCGGCGATGGCGGCGGCATACGCCGTCGGCGCATACGCCGGATCAGCGCGATCATCGACTTCCGCCACGACTTCGATTTCGGGATAGTTTTCGGCGAAATGAGCGCGGTAGCCCTGCATCCGTTCGACGATGTTCGGGCTCTGGAAGCCGCCGATCACGACTTTGCCGCGCCCACCAATCGCCTGAGCGAGCATTTCCGCACCCGCGCGCCCCGCGTTGAAGCCGTTAATGCCGAGGATGCTGTAACGCGCACTGTCCGGCACATCGCTGATGACCAGCGCGACCGGGATACCGGCTTCGACGGCGCGGTTGATACCGGGCGTCATCGCGCCCGCATCGCCGACAAAGATCACGATGCCCGCCGGGTTACGCGCGACAATTTCGTCTAACTGCCGCGCTTGCCCCGCTACGTCGAAATCGACGGGACCCGTGAAGGTCGTGCGGACGCCGAGCAATTCGCCCGCATCTTCGAGCGCCGCGCGGTGATCGACCCAGAAGGGCACCTGCGTCACAATCGACAGGTAGACGTATTCCTGATCGCTCTGCGCCTGCGCGCTGCGTGTACCGGCTAATCCATGGGCTGCCGCGACCGCACCAACCGAAGCGACCGCGCTGTTTCTCAAGAAATCACGACGGGATAATTTGCTCACGATGCTTCTCTCCTCATAAACTGCGAATATTCATCATTGTCGGTAGGGGCGGGTATGTGCCTGCTCCTACGGTACTGCCTAACTTGTCCGCCGCCGCACGAGCATGTCGAAGGCGACCGCCGTGATCAAAATCGCGCCGGTGACCGCCTGCTGCCAGAAGATCGATACGGCTTCCATCGTCATGATGTTCGAGACGATGCTGATGAATACGATCCCCAAGAAAGCGCCGAGCACCGTGCCTTCGCCGCCGCTGAGACTCGCGCCGCCGATCACCGCGCCCGCCAGCACCTGCAATTCCATCCCCTGCGCGGCGGTCGGCGTGCCTGCCATCAACCGGGACGCCAGCAGCACACCCGCGAAGGCGGCGAGTCCGGCGGTGAGCATGTAGGCGAGGATGCGGAAGCGCTCGACCGGGATACCGGAGAGGCGCGCCGCGTTCTCGTTGCTGCCGACGTAATACGCCTGTCGCAAGAAGCGCGTGTGCCGCAGCGCCAGATCGCCGACGATGACAATCGCCAGCATGATCCAGACCATGTACGGGACGTTTGCCACCTGCTCCCCGCCGACGCGCCCGAAAGAGGTCGGCAGCCCGCTGATCGAAATGCCTTCGGTCATCACCTGAGCGATACCACGCGCAATCGAGAGCGTGCCGAGCGTGGCAACCAGCGGGTTGATCTTGATTTTGGTGGTCAGAATGCCGTTGATGAAGCCAATTGCTCCGCCGAGCGCGACCACCGCCAGCACGGCGAGGGGCTGCGCCACGTCATGCAGCACGAGCCACGCCACGACCGTTCCGCTGAGCGCCAGCACCGCGCCGACGGAGAGATCAAAGCCGCCGGAGACGAGCAGGATCACCATGCCGACGGCGATGATCGCGGTCGGAGTCAAGCCCACCGCCATCGCGCGGAAGTTGGCGACGGTCAGGAAGTTGGGGTTGCGGCTCGCCATGAAGACGACCAGCACAAGGATCAGGATCAGCAGCGGCACTTCGCGCGTGCCGACCAAGCGCCGGAGCACTCCATTCCAGCGCGAAGGCTGCGCATTGGCTGCGGGCGTCGATGTGGTCGCACTCATGGAAGGGTCTCCTCTACACGGTAGCCGGAAGATAGCAGCATCAGGGTTTGCTCGGTTGCTTGGCTGGCGGGCATGTCGCCGACGATGCGTCCCTCGTGCATGATCAGCAGGCGATCCGCCAAGCCGATCAATTCGGGGAAGTCGGACGAGATGAACACGATCCCCGCGCCTGCCTGTGCCAGCCGCCGCAGCAGCGCGTGAATCTCCACTTTCGCGCCGACATCGACGCCTTTGGTCGGCTCGTCGATCAGCAGCACTTTGGGGCTGCGCACCAGCCACTTGGCGATCATGACTTTCTGCTGGTTGCCGCCGCTCAAGCGTCCGACAAGCTGATTCGCGTCGGGCGTGCGGATGCGCATTTCGTCGATGTAGTGCCGCGCCGCCGCTGTTTCTTTTGCCGGGTTCATCACGCCGAGACGGGCGAACTGCCGGAGCGTGGTCACGGAGATGTTCTGGCGCACGGGCATTTTGAGGAACAACCCGTCGCTTTTGCGTTCTTCGGGCAGATAGGCGAGTCCGAGCGCGAACGCCGCTTCCGGCGATTGGATGCGGACGATCTGTCCGTCCAGCTTGATCGTCCCGCTCTGCGCCCGGATCACGCCGACGAGCGCCCGCAGCACATCGCCGCGCCGGGATCCCATCAAACCGGCGATGCCGACGATCTCGCCGCGCCGCAGCGTGAAGGAAACATCCGCGAACTTTCCGCTGTGGCACAGGTTTTCGACTTCCAAGAGCGGTGCGCCGACGCTTTCGGCGCGTTCGGGGTACAGATCGGTGAGCTTGCGCCCCACCATCATCTCGATGATCGCGTCGGGAGTCAGCGCGCTGATCGGGTGTGTGCCGACGACCTGACCGTCGCGCAGCACGGTGACGCGATCCGCGATTTGCATGACTTCGGGGATGCGGTGGGTAATGTAGACCACGCCGATCCCGCGCGCTTTCAGCCGCCGGATTGTTTTGAACAGCAGTTCCACCTCGTTGGGGGGCAGCGCTGACGTTGGCTCGTCCAACAGCAGGATTTTGGCGTTGAGCGACAGCGCCTTGACGATTTCGACGATCTGCCGCGTGGTGACGTTGAGGTCACGCACGAGCGTGCGCGGGTCGATGTCCAGTTCAAACTCGCGCAGCATCTCGACGGTGCGCGTGTACAGTTTGCCCCATGCGACCAACCCGGCGCGCACCGGGGCGCGGTTGGGGAACACGTTTTCGGCGATGCTCAAGCCGGGGGCGAGGCTCAATTCCTGAAACACCATCCCAATGCCGAGTTCTTGCGCGCGGCGCGGGGTGGTGAGCACGACGGGCTGCCCATCAATGCTGACGCTGCCGGTGTCGGGGCGGTACACGCCGGAAATGATGTGCATCAGGGTCGATTTGCCCGCGCCGTTTTCACCCATCAAGGCGTGGACTTCGCCGCTCAGCAGTTCGAAGGACACATCTTTGAGCGCGTGTGTGCCGGGAAAACTCTTGTTGACGCCGATCACTTGCAGCAGAGCCATCGCCTTACCCCTGTCGATGCGCGTCGAAAATCTGGCGCAAGCGGCGGGCGCGGTCGGCGATGGCGTCGAAGGCGTCCGCGTCGAGCAGTTTTTGGCTGACGAGCGCGCTGCCTACGCCGAGCGCGCTTGCCCCGGCTTTGAGGAAATCGGCGGCGGTGTGTTCGTCAACGCCGCCTGTCGGCGCGATGCGCACCTGTGGCAGCGGGGCTTTCACGGCTTTGAGATAGGCTGCGCCGCCCGTGTCTGCCGGGAAGAGCTTGACGATGTCCGCGCCTGCTTCCCACGCCGTGAGGATTTCTGTCGGCGTATATGCCCCCGGCATCACAGGGACGCTGTAGCGGCGGCACAATTTGATCGTCTTGAGATTGAGCGTGGGGCAAACGACGAACTGCGCCCCGGCGGAAATGGCAGCGCGCGCGCTTTCGGGGTCAAGCACCGAGCCGACGCCGATTGCCAGCGAGTCGCCGTAACGCGCGCGGGCTTGAGCAATTATGTCGAGGGCATTGGGCGTCGTGAGCGTGACCTCCATCGCCTCGACACCGCCCGCTTGGAGCGCGTCGAGCGCCGGCAGAAGTTTGTCGCTCTGGCTGGCGCGGAGAATCGCAATAATTCCGGTATGCAAAAGTCTTTCAAGAACAGAACTAGGCATGTTATTTTCACTAGATGAAAATCACTTTCACTGAAAGAAATTATAAGCCCGATTTTGCACAGGAGTCAACCAAGTTTTGGACAAGTTGCATCAATGTGTGCGCAAAATGCGTCAAACCTTTGCACTCGCGTATCGTTCGACCAGCGTTCGCGCGCGGTCGCTGCCATCAGTAGAACTTATGTCTGTCTCAAAGTTTCTGGTATAGGTCAGATCGGTAATGGGTGTCATGCTGCGAGCATCTAGGCTTCATAACGTAATGCACAGGCTGGCAGTTCGCCAGCCGCTGAGGAGAGAAGCACATGCCTTTACTGGACACCCAAGACCGCGAGATGCTGACCAAAGAATTCAAGATGGGCGATGATCAGTATGACGTGGTCATCATCGGCGGCGGACCGGCAGGCACATCGGCGGCAATCTACACCTCACGCGCTGATTTGCGCACGCTGGTCATCGACAAAGGGCTGACGGCTGGCGCATTGGGCATCACCGGCATGATCAGCAACTATCCGGGCGTCGTCGGACCGGTTAGCGGGGCGGAACTGGTCGAAACGATGCGCCAGCAGGCGGAGTCGTTCGGCGCGGAATTCCTCAATGACAAGGTCGTCGGCGTCGATCTGAGCGCAGAACCGAAGATGATTATGGCAGGGACGCGCATGGTCTATGCGAAAGTCGTCATCCTCGCAACCGGCTCGATGGGACGCACCACCTCGATTCCCGGCGAAGTCGAACTGCTCGGACACGGCGTTAGCTACTGCGCCACTTGCGATGGGGCGTTCTTCCGCGATAAAGTGGTAGCCGTCGTCGGCAACAACGACGAAGCGGTGGAAGAAGCTCTGTATCTCACCAAGTTCGCCGCCCATGTGCATTTCGTCGTGCCGACACCGCAGTTGAAGGCGCGCGAAGCGACTGCGGCGGAACTGCTGCATCATCCGCACGTCGAAGTGCATCTCGGCACGGTCGCCAAAGCGATCACGGGTGATCAGCAGGTCAAAGGTATTCGCATTCGTCCGCGCGGCGGCGAAGAAACCGAACTGCCCATCGACGGCGCGTTTGTCTATCTGCAAGGGGGCAAGCCGATCACCGACTTCCTGATGGGGCAGTTGGAGACGACCGAGCAGGGCTGCCTGATCGTGGATCAGGAGATGCACACCCAGACGCCGGGCGTGTTCGCGGTTGGCGATCTGCTGTGCAGCCACGTTAAGCAGGCGGTGATCGCGGCGGCGGATGGTGTCATTGCGGCGATTGCGGCTGAAAAGTATGTGCGTGAACGCAGCGCGGTGCGCGCTGATTGGGGCTAACAAGGGGATTCAATGGGACATCTGTCGAATGACCGCCGCTATGGCGGCGAGATCGAACGCCTGCGTTCGCCGCAGCGCTTGGCGCTGATGGAAGTCGAGCGCGTGGTCGAGTTAGCGCTCGACGGGATCGCCGCGCAGTCGGCGCTAGATGTCGGCACGGGGAGCGGCTTGTTTGCCGAGGCATTCGCTGCGCGAGGGCTGACCGTTGCCGGAGTCGATCTGCGCGACGATATGCTCGAAGCGGCGCGACAGTATGTCCCCGGCGGCGACTTTCGGCAGGGACGCATGGAGTCCCTGCCGTTTGAGGATGTCGAGTTCGATGTGGTGTTCTTGGGACACGTCCTGCACGAAGCAGATGATCTGGTGGCGGCACTGCGTGAAGCTCACCGGACGGCACGCCTGCGCGTCGTCGTGCTGGAATGGCCCCACCGGGTGCAGGACTATGGACCGCCGCTTGAGCACCGGTTGAAGCCCGAACAGGTTGCAGCAGCCGGGTCACAGGCAGGTTTCACGCGCGTCGAACGCATCGACCTGACACACCTCGTGCTCTATCGCTTGACCCTTGCTTAGAGCTTGCGGCTCGTTGTCCGTGATTAGGGTCTGTCTGCAAACTGCCCTCACCCTAAATCCCTCTCCCTCAGGGAGAGGGACTTCACCC
>JACSRG010000520.1 GCA_014879865.1 Anaerolinea sp. | reverse complement strand
GACGAGCCAGGGCACGCCGATGGAAGCCGCATGTTCAGTCAGTTGATCGAGGTACTGCTGTGCCCGGTCGAACTGTCCGCTCATCTGTCGAAGGCGCGCTGACCAGATCAAGCCGTCGATGATGATGTCTGCTACTTCGCCTTCCTGTCCGCGTTCCAGCCCAGCGTCAAAATATCGCCGTGCGGATTCCAATTCATTGCGCTCATAGGCGATGCGTCCGGCGGCAATATCGGCGAAACCACGCAGAGGCGACCACTGGGCATGATGCTGTTCGAGGGTCGTTTCGATTCGAGTGAGGAAACTGGCGGCAGATTGCATGGATCCCCGATCCAGTTCCACTTGCACACGAAAAGCGCAGGATGTGACCAGCGTGTGCAGATCGTTCGCCTGCCGCGCCAGCGCTATCGTCTGGTCGTTGTAGTCCAGCAGCGCGGGCAAGTCATTGCGCATCATGGCGGACGAGGTGAGATTCATGGTGGTGAATGCCTGCCACACCACATCATCCGGCGCAAGCGCAGCTTTTGCCTGTAAGGTCAATTGATAACCAGAATCGCCGCCGTCGAGGATGCGCCTCATGAACGCGCGCAAACTCAAAATGCGTCCGCGCCACTGCCCCGGATCATCTGCTTGCGACAGGGCATGTTCAGCATGGCTAAGGTACGTCTCCATCTGCCGCAGTGCGCCAGCGGGCAGCATCGTCCATGCTTTGAGCACACACAACCCCGCCGACGCTTCGACGACTTCCGGCGGGAGCTGATCCGACCAGCGCAGCAGCCGCTTGAGTTCGCCCCGTACCCAGAAATAATCGCTGTAGCGTTCGATCAGCCGCGCCGCTTGATCCCAGTGTTCGCCCGCCAAGGCGTAGTGAATTGCCTCGGAGGATAACCCCTGTTCGTCACACCACGCGCTCGCCAATTGATAGAGCCCGCTGATCGCTTCAGGATGCTCTTTTTTGAGCCGAAAGCGCAGCAAATCGGCAAATAGATGATGATAGCGATACCATGTGCCGTCATCGTCGAGCGGGATCAAGAAGAGATTCATCTGCCACAGCGTATCGAGAATCGGCGCGGAGTCTTCAATTCCGGTCAGCCGGGTGCATAAGGGCGCGCAAAAACGCTCAACGACCGCCGTTTTCAGGAGAAACGACTGCAATGCTTCGGTGAGTTGATTGAAGACCTCCTCAACCAAATACTCGGCGATATAGCGATTGCTCCCCGTGAACGCCTGAATGAATGCCTTCACATCGTTGCGTCCGCGCAGCGACAACGCGGCGAGCTGCACCCCGGCAATCCAGCCTTCGGTGCGCTGTTCGATGGCGGCAATGTCATCGTGTACGAGCTTCAAACCCATCCCCTGATTGAGGAACTGGTCCGTCTCGTCTAAGCTAAAGCGCAGATCGGCGGCACGGATTTCGGTCATCTGCCGTCGAGCGCGCAGGCGTGCCAGCGGGAACGGCGGATCGCTGCGCGTGGTCAGGATCACATGCAGGTTCAATGGCAGGTAGTCGAGCAGGAAAATCATTCCCCGCTGGAGGTCTGGGTTTTCGATGACATGGTAATCGTCCAATGCCAGCACCACCTGCTGACCGGATTGTCCGATCTGATTGAGCAGTTCCGTCAAGAGACTCTTGATCTCCGGCAGCGCAGTGCCGCTTAACCCGTCGAGCCGAAGATTCAGCGTAGGGCAAACCTGCTCGAATGCCGCGATCAGATAACGCAGAAAGCGCGCCGGATCGTTATCCTCGGCATCGAGCGCGAGCCACGCCAGCGCCACATTTCCCGTTTCGCTGGCAAACCAGAGCGGCATCGTCATCACAGCCGATATGGACGAAGCGTGCGCCCTGGCTTCTGCGTTTGCCGCCGAACATACCTGCATCGCCAGCGCCAATCCACAGCAATGGGTAGACAAGATTCCCAACGCGGGCGGCCTGTTCATCGGCGAGCGCAGTTTTGAGGT
>JACSRG010000057.1 GCA_014879865.1 Anaerolinea sp. | reverse complement strand
GTAGTTTTTCAGGTTTGCGGAGAAAAATTACAGGTGGGGTATTTGGCGCAAACCCTACATATCGCTACGAGAAAAGATGTACGGTATGAACGGTTATGAACGGTTTTTGCGCGAATCCATTTTCAATTTGAGGGATTCGCGCTTTCGTTTCTCTCCTGACTTCGCGTAGAGATACTGTTTCATCTGCGCAGAAGGCACAAGCACAGCACGATCGGGCAAGAATACGCCGTCGTCCCGTATGCAGTAGTACAGCTCTTTCCAACGCGCAAATGCACGCTCCCAAGCTGCAACTTCTGCTGGGTAGCCAGCCCGATCATCGCGTGTCTTGCGGACTTCGCGCATGAGAGACACAATAATCCAACGCAGCAGTAAGGCGACGAAGACGGTTACCCCAAGAATCGGAATGAGCACCAATGCAGGGTTTTCACGATAGGTGCCGACGAGAATGGGAAACGAACACGCGACAATAGCAAGAATGAGCGTTAGCATAAACAAGCCTAACCCGATACGTGAGAACAGAAATACACCCACCCATCCGTAGCCGAATGCCTGCACAGGCTTCACAGGTGGAGCGAGTCTTGCAGCCAACACAGAGCGGCTTGTCGCTGATCCCATCATACCCACCAGTTCCCCGCCGTGTTCGCTGGTGGCAACCCCTAGACCACTCATGTCGGTTGTGACCGTTCCTTCTGAAACGATGGAAGTCACTTTGCGGACGGCATCCGCCCGCCCACATTTTGGACACACAATCCGCGATTCAGGCATTTGCTACTCTCAACTCCCTAAAGATTAGAATTTCTATTCTATTCGCCTGTTCTGGTTGTGCAAATGAAACTTGCCCTCACAGAGAGGGCAAGCCCAATGTACTAGCTGGCAAATTGAATAGCGTAACGATACTCTCCGATTCCCAAGCTCCCATATGGTTCGCCCGACCACAGCCACACGAGTGTCATGTCCGCTGCCTGCCCCGGCAGCAGATCGAATGATGAGAGTCCCTCCGCAGGCGTGCGCGGTCCCGGCGGATTCTCGACATAGCCGAGCGCCAGCCACACATCCTCCGGCGCGATCGGCATCAGCATATTCCCGCCGTTGTAAAGCCGTAGTCGCGTCGTCACCTGCCCTGCGCTCGTCGTCACGCTGATGATCTGCACATCCAACCCGATGAACGGAATCGGCGTCGGCGTGGCGGACGGCAATGGTGTTGGTGTGATCGCCACGACCGGAACTGCTAATGCGCCAATGAGTTCCCCGGCGCGTCCCAATTCCTGCTCAATCAGATAGATCGCTGTGACCAGCGTGCGCGTGCCAGTTGGTAAACCTTCCTCATCCGTTTCGCCGAGCAGGAGCAAAACCAAGCCGGGATTGACCTGCCGGAAGATGCCCGTATCGCTGCGCCGCACCTCACGCTTATCCTCAAAGGCGAAGGTTAGGATCGCGCCGGTATTCATCTGCAAGCGGAACTCCGCCCCCGCGCTGATTTGCGTGAACCACGCCGCGTTGTCCTCCGACCACGGGATGCCGATCACCGGACGCACGCTCATGTCGTTCAAGAACGACGCCGTATCCGGGTTCGGATCGAAATTCCACTCCGAGGCGCGCACCGCCCGGCGCTGCACCACCCACACACGCGGCACGGTCTGATCGGGCAGGCTGATTTGCAGGTTGATCGGGTAGAACGGCGCGCGGCTCGTGTCCCCACCTTCAATCACCTCGTCCTGTGCTTCAAGCGCGAGCGGCGTGGGGGTGATTCCCGACGGGAGTGTGGCGGTCACATCGACTTCGGCGGTTGCTTCCGCCGCACCGCTGTTACCGCCTCCGCGCAGCAGGAGGAATGCCAGCATCAGAAGCATGAGCGCGCCCAGCACCCCGATCACTTTGCCTGAGGGCTTACCCGTTTTCGCCGTCGTTTCAGCTTCTGGTGCGTCAAATCCTTCACCTCGCTGCGCCGCCTCCTGCAC
>JACSRG010000533.1 GCA_014879865.1 Anaerolinea sp. | reverse complement strand
CGTTCTCAAGAATGAGAACAGGATGAATTTGGGCGAAAACGCTTGCGCTGAAATTTGAATTGAAATATACTGTGCGACAAAATGGATCAATAGGAGGTGCAATGCACGACGCGCTCTGCGCTTTCGCTCTGTCGCGCCGCTGGCGAACTGTCCTCACAATCCTCTCCGCCACATTTTTCGTTACGGGCTGCGCTACCGCCCGCGCTCCCAACGCGCTCGATCCTCGAAGTCCCGAAGCCACCAATATCGCTGAATTGTGGTGGGTCATGTTTGTCCTTGGGACAGGCATTTTTCTACTCGTCACCTTTCTCCTGTTGTATACCCTGTTCATTCGTAATCACAAGAAGGCGCAAGGCGACATCCAGTCGCAAAAAGGCGGACGCTGGATCATTTATGGCGGTCTCGTGCTGCCGACCATCATCTTAGCAGTGGTCTTCGTATTTACTCTGCGCAGTATGCAGGTGTTGGCGCTCGAAGACGAACCCCCGCTGATCATCGAAGTGGTGGGCAAAATGTGGTGGTGGGAAGTCCGCTACCCTGACCACAATATCATCACCGCGAACGAGATTCACATCCCGGTCAACCACAGGGTTGAACTCCGCTTGACCTCTGCCGACGTGATTCACAGCTTCTGGGTACCGCAGCTTCACGGCAAGCTGGACATGGTGCCGGGGCAAACGAACGTTCTCCAAATCCAAGCGAATCGGGAACGAACCTATCGCGGAATGTGTTCGGAATTTTGCGGATTGCAGCATGCGCGGATGCAGTTCCTCGTTGTCGCGCAGTCTGAAAACGATTTTAACCAGTGGGTATTGCAGCAGCAGCAGCCCGCCAGCACGCAGTTGAGTGAATCGGCACAACGCGGGCGTGAAGTGTTTTTCGAAGTCGGCTGCTCGACCTGCCACGCCATCAGCGGTACAGAGGCAGTTAGCGCTTTTGGTCCAAACCTCACCCACCTTGCCAACCGGCAAACGCTAGGTGCTGCCATCCTGCCGAACAATCGCGGAAATCTTGGCGGCTGGATAACCAATGCTCAAGCACTCAAGCCGGGGAGTTTGATGCCCCCGATGGACATCCCCGCCGCCGATGTCGAACCGCTGCTGGATTACCTGCAATCACTTGAATAGCGAAGGGAGCGGCTTGATGAGACGCTTACAGCGTGTCTACCTGTTCACGCTGCTGGTGATTGCGCTGGTGAGCGCGGCGTGCAGCGGCGAGCGCAATGAACGGCTCGGCGAAACCGAGCGGCGTGTACCGGGTGGCGATCCAATCGTCGGACAGAGTCTCGCCGCATACTGGGGGTGCGGCTCGTGTCATCGTATCCCCGGCGTGAGCGGCGCAAATTCGCTGACCGGACCGCCGCTGGATGGATTTGAAAGGCGGCAGTACATCGCCGGAGCACTAATCAACAACACCGAAAACCTCATCGCATGGATCGTGAACCCGCAGGCAATTGAACCGGGAACCGCCATGCCAAACCTCGGCATGAGCGAAGAAGAAGCGCGTCACATCGCCGCTTATCTCTATACCCTTACGCGGTGAAGGAGGCAACTATGCGACTCTTTGCGGTTTTCAACGCCCTATTGATCCTGCTGATCGTCGTGGGTGGCTGTCAAACGGCGGTGGTCGATCAAACGGCGTTCACCCCTGTGCTGCTGCAAGGTGAGGAAGTGTATCAACTGAACTGCCAGCGCTGCCATCACCCGCAGGGTCAAGGCTATCGCCGACTGTTTCCGAACCTCGCCAGCAATCAGATTGTCACGGGGCATGACCCGATCCCAATGATTCAAGTCGTCAAGAATGGACGCGGTGCCATGCCGAGTTTTGATGAAGCGCTCACCGATGAGGAGATCGCGGCGGTGCTCACATATATCCGCAACTCGTGGGGCAACGAAGCGGAGCCAATCAGCCCGCAGCAAGTTCGTAATTTGGGAGAGAGTGAAGGATGAAGATGCTGAGACCGCAAATCACCCTGATGGTTCTAGTCATACTGCTCACGGCAGTACCCGGATTTGGGCAGAACGGCACAGTACCTTCCGAAATCGAACAATTCGCGGCGGATTGGGTGCTGCCGAACAAGGATTATGCCAACACGCGCTTTACCACCGACTCCACGATCGACAGTTCGAATGTCGCACGCTTGGGCGTCGCTTGGACGTTTCAAGTGCCGGGGGTCAGCGCGTGGGGCGCGGCTGCCAGTAATCCCATCATCGCAGGGGATGTGGTCTATATTCAAGACCTGCGCAGCAATGTATTCGCTTTGCAGCGAGACACAGGTGAAGCTATCTGGGAGCGCATTTACGACAACGAGGTAACGGGACCTAATGGCGTCGGCATCGGGCATGGGAGTTTGTTCATCGCCAGCGGCGTTGACGAATTCAGCGCGCTGGATCTGCAAACGGGCGAAACGGTTTGGTCAAGGCTGACGGATCAGCGCCCCACCGGTGCTATTCAGCCGGTCGTCTATGATGATTTCCTATTCATCACGTCACAAGCGGGTGTCGCGGGCAGCGGCGAAGTCGATTACGCGGGCTATGCGGGCGGCACAAGTGGACACCTCTACGCGCTCGATCACGCGACGGGCGAAACGATCTGGGAATTTCAGATCGTGGAGGAAGGTTTTTGGGGCAATCCCGACGTGAACAGCGGCGGCGGCACGTGGTATCCCCCGGCAATCGATACTGAACGTGGTTCGATTTTCTGGGGGACAGGCAATCCCGCGCCGTTTCCGGGGACAATCGAGTTTCCCAACGCCAGCAGTCGTCCCGGTGAGAACCGCTACACAAACGCGCTCGTGAGTTTCGATTATGTAACGGGAGAGATGCTCTGGTATTACCTCGCCAAACCCTATGATCTGTTCGACCTCGATTTCCAGATTTCGCCGGTACTCGGCACAGCAACAATTGACGGTGAACCCCGCGATATTGTGATCGGCGCGGGGAAACTCGGTCGCGTCGTGGCGCTGGATCGCGAAACAGGCGAGGTGATCTGGGATACGCCCGTCGGTATTCACCAGAACGACGAACTGCGTGAAGTGCCGCCCGGTGAAGTCGTCGAGGTCTATCCGGGCATTCTCGGCGGTGTGGAAACGCCGATGGCGCTGGCAGAGGACGTGCTGTACGTGCCAGTCTTGAATCTACCAACACCTTATACGGCGACGGGCTGGGATGCCGAAACGGGTACGGACGCCGTCCAAGCCGCCGAGGCACGCACGGAAATTGCACGGGGTACAGGTGAATTGAACGCCATTGACATCAACACGGGCGAAATTCTGTGGATACAGGAATTTGACGCGCCCGTGTTCGGTGCGGCAACCGTCGTCAACGATCTGGTTTTCACATCCACGTTCGACGGCGTGATTTATGCGTTTTTACGCGAAGACGGCACGGAAGTCTGGCGCTACCAAACGGAAGGCGGCATCAACGCGTGGCCCGCCGTTGCTGGCGACATGCTGATTGTACCCGTCGGGTTAGCCAGCCCGCCCTATGTGCTGGCGCTCCAGCTTGGGGAGGGTGAATGAAAGCATTGATCGCCTATGTGCTGCTGTCGATTGGGTCTGCTCTTGCCGCTTGCCAACCCGCAATCGTGGCGGATCGGTCAGAACTAATTAGCGAAGGCGAGGCAATCTACACGACGAGCTGCGCTCGCTGTCATCATGGCGATGGCAGCGGCTACCGCAACTTGTTCCCGCCGCTGGCAGGCAATCCGCTCGTCACTCTGCATGATCCTGTCCCCATCATCCGTGTTGTGCAGGATGGGCGCGGGTCAATGCCGCCGTTTCGCGGTGTGCTGTCCAGCGAAGAAATCGCCGCAGTGCTGACGTATATTCGCAATTCTTGGGGCAACGAAGCCGCTCCTATCCCCCCGCGCCAAGTGAGAGACTAAAGGAGTGACAATGACATTGAAGCAGGCGCGGTTATGCGCCCTGATGATCCTGCTGATAACCTTGAGCGCCCCTATCGCCGACGCGCAGGATGAGGTGCAGCCCGGACCTTCACCGACTCCCGGCGTGGTCGCCACGCCTTCGGCACCGGATACGTCGCCCGTTCCAGCAATACCACCGGAGGTCGAGCAGTATGCCGCAGAATGGGTGATGTCCGGTCGAGACTATGCCAACACCCGCGCAACCTTTGACAGCAGCATCGACTCGAGCAGCGTCGATCAGCTTGGTGTGGCGTGGATGTTTGAAATCCCCGGTATCGGTAGCTACGGCGGCGCGGCGTCTGGCGTGGTGATCGCCGGTGGAATCGTGTACTTTCAGGATTTGCGCAGCAATGTGTACGCGCTCGATCTCGAAACCGGTTCGCCCATCTGGATACATGAAGAAAACCAGAATGTGCTTGGTCCCAATGGTCCCGCGATTGGCTATGGCAAGGTGTTCGCGCAGGCGGGCACGAATACGATCTTCGCCCTTGATCTTGAGACGGGCGAGCTTTTGTGGCGCACTGGGCTAGAAGGTCCTACGGGGGCGCAGCAGCCATATGTCTACGGCGGTTACGTACTCACCGCTGCCGTCGCCGGAGAGATCAACAGTGAGGCACAGGGCAATCAGGATGCGCGGCAGGGGTACGCAGCCGGCTACAGCGGCATTATCTACGCGCTTGACCATGCGACAGGCGAAATCGTGTGGCGTTTTCAGGTGGTGGAAGAGGGTTTCTGGGGCAACCCGAACGTGAACGGCGGCGGTGGGGTATGGTATCCCCCGGCGGTCGATACCGAAACGGGCGTCACCTTCTGGGGAACGGGCAACCCTGCCCCCTTCCCCGGCATCGTCCGCTACCCGAACGCGGCGAGTCGTCCCGGCGATAACCTGTACACCAATTCAATGGTTGCGCTGGACGGCGAGACCGGGGAAATGCTGTGGTACAACCAAGCGAAACCGCACGATTTGTTCGACCTCGATTTCCAGAGCTCACCCATTCTGACGACGATAGCGGACGGCGACTCCGAACGCGCCATCGTGATCGGTTCGGGCAAAATGGGCGAAGTCATCGCCTATGACCGCGAGACAGGCGAGGAGTTGTGGCGTACGCCGGTTGGGATGCACCAGAACGATGATTTGACGGAAATCCCATTGGACGAGGCGATCACGGTGTATCCCGGCGTGTGGGGCGGCGTGCAAACTCCGCTGGCATACGCCGAGGGCGTCATCTTCGCGCCTGTACTGAACCTGCCTTCCGTTTACACGGCAAACGCCTTCGGCGCGGCAGATGGCACGGAAGCCGTCTTGAATACGACGGGCAGGATCAATGTGTGGGAAGGAACCAGCGAAATGGTGGCGCTTGATGCGGCGACGGGCGACCTCGTGTGGCAGCGCGAATTCGACGAACCATTATTCAGCTCCGCGACGGTCATCAACGATCTCGTGCTTACCAGCATGTATGACGGTACGACCTATGCTCTTTCCCGTGAAGATGGCAGCATCGTGTGGACGTACGAACCGCCGGGAGGGATCATCGCGTGGGCAGCGGTGGCGAATGACACGTTGATCTTGCCCATCGGCATTGGCAGTCGCCCCGTACTGCTGGCGCTGCGCCTCGATGCACAGGGAGTCGCGCCGACTCCGCAGCCGTGGCTGACACCGGTTCCGTCGCCAGAAGTACAAGGCTAGCCGATGCTCACCCTACGCCTATCATCAAGTGTGGCGGCACGGCTCGGCGAGTACGTGCAGCTCACCAAACCGCGAATCGCAGTGCTGCTGGTATTCACGGCATTCGCGGCGCTGTTCGTGGCAGCGCGCGGGCTGCCTTCGATTTCCATCACACTTGGCACGATCCTCGGCGGATGGCTGGCGGCAGCGGGCGCAAGCGCGCTCAACCAATACCTAGAACGTGACCTCGACGCGCAAATGTCGCGCACGCGGGGTCGTCCGCTGCCCTCCGGTCGGATGGCTCCTGTTAACGCGCTGCTGTTCGGGTTGGGACTGCTGACGTGGTCGTTCCTAACGTTCATGCTCATGGTTAATGCGCTGGCGGCAGTGCTGGCGCTGATCGGCGCGCTGTACTATATCGTGGTCTATACGCTGCTCCTGAAACGAACCACCGCATTCAACGTGGTCATTGGTGGCGCAGCGGGCGGATTTCCGGTGCTGGTCGGCTGGTCAGCGGCGACCGGAACGCTCGAACTCGGCGCGCTGCTGTTATTCGGGATCGTATTCTTCTGGACTCCGCCCCATAGTTGGGCGCTGGCGCTCCTCGTGCACGGCGACTACGAGCGCGGTGCAGTGCCGATGATGCCCGTCCGTCATGGAGAACCGCACACGCGGGTTCAAATCGTGTGGTATAGCGTTCATCTCATCGTGATCACGCTGCTGGTCTATGCGGCGGGCATCCTCGGTACTCTGTACCTGATCAGCGCGCTCCTGCTCAGCGCGTGGCTGCTGTGGCACGCGCTGCGCTTGCTGCGAGAGCCCTCGAAGGTGGCGGCGAAGCGGCTGTACAAGGTGTCGTCGTTCTACCTGATGCTGCTGTTCCTCTCGATGATGATCGACATGCTCATTCATTAACCCGGTGTGGATGCTGTTCGGCGCTGTCCATCTGCTGGAGGGCAGTGCCGAGCAGCCACACCGCAGCGATCAGATAGATCATGCCCGCCGGAATCCACATGATCAACCCCGCGACCTGCTGATCTTCCAGCGCAGTCAGTCCCCATACTTGCGTCGATTCGAGGTAGAGCGGATACCATACGCTGCCCGCGAAGGTCATCAAAGCGCCTAATATGCTGCTGTGCAGCGCGGTCGTGAAGATGAGCAGCACGCCAAGCAACCGTCGCTTGTCATGACGCAGCGCCGCCTGCCAGAACAGTAGCCCCGTCCCGAAGAACACTGCGTGTTCCAGCCAGTGGATCAGCGGATGTACGAGTGCCGCTTGATACAACCCCGGCAGATGCCAGAGCCAGATTGCCGCCGCATGGAGCATCCACGCGGTGAACGGCGCGCTGATCGCGCTCCATACGCGGCGCAAGCGAGTGCGCGGCGCTGTCCCACGTCCGAGGGTGCGCCGCCACTTGAGCGGCAGCACCCACAGAAAGATGCTCGGAGTCGCCCCAATCACCAGCAGGGGTGGCGCGACGATCATCAGCAGGACATGCTGCACCATATGCATGGAGAGCAGCTGTTCGCCCAGCGGATCGACCGGTGACATGAGCGCGATGAACAGGGTGAAGATGCCCAGTACGAACATCCCCACCTGTCCGCGCGTCACCCCGCGCCCTACACCACCGCGCCACAAGACCATCACCCCGTACGAATACGCCCACAGGGACAGCAGCAGCGCGGCGGCGATGAGCGGATTCAGATTCCATGTCATCTGCACGTCGGTACGACGAATGTGGGCACGAAGGTCAGGATCATCAGTGCGATGAAAGTCACGCCGAGCACTGCGCCGCTGAACGACATGAAGCGATAGCGCTCGTGAGCGGCATCGTATGCCTCACCGTCGGCGCGCAGCTTGCGCCAGCTTCGAAAGCTAAGCAGGGTTGCGAGGGCGACAATGGCAACGCCGATCACCGTCAGCACGAGCGAGACTACCTGCGCATTGACCTGCCAGTTGCCCCGGCATACCTGATCGACGAGCACATAAATGGCGAAGAAATGCAGCGCCCACACGATCACCCCCGCGCCCACGCCGAACCACAGTGTTCGATCCCGCATCGGGCGTACCTGTCGTTGTTCCATAGCACGCTTCCTTTCGCTAAATCAACCGGGGCGAGAGATACAGCGTGAAGAACAACGGCACCCACGCGGCAACCACGAAGTGCCAGTACAAGCCGTTTGCGCCGACTCCCGTATGACGTTCCTCGTTGAAGTAGTTCTGGAACGCCAGCACGATCATCACGGCGGTTTTGAGCAGCAGTGCAATCACATGTACACTGTGGAAGCCTGTGATCGTCCACACAATCGAGGTATAGGCATTGGTTGCCCAGTTATAGTCGAGGTTGCTGTACTCGAGGTACTTGAGCACGAGAAAGATCAACCCCATGATGAAACCGATCACCAAGCCGATCTTCAAGCGCCGCTGATTGCCTTTACGAATGCCACTGTCGGCTAGATAGATCGGGATGCTGCTGGCGAACAAGATGAGCGCATTGATCGATGGGAGCAGCAGGTCGGGCGGTTTCACTGCGCCGATGGGCCACTGTTCCGCGCCTGCGCGCAGATAGAAATAGCTGGCGATGAGCGAGGCAAAGACCACCGCCTCAATCAAAATGAGGAAGATCATGCCCCACCAAACAGGCGGCTTACTGCCGTAATGGCTGGCGACGACATCGGTTGGGAGCGAACCCGGTGCTCCCTCCTTGGAGATACTCATCGCGCGCGTGCGGGGCCAGTGCCACGCCACAAGCGCGAAAAATATCAATAGTGCGCCGATAGGGATCAAGGCGATGTTGATCATCGCGCTGATGAAGGTGAACGAGGCTGCCAGCGCCGCCAGAAACGGGACAATCGTCGGTCCCGGCAAGACAATGCGCATTTGCGGCACGGCATCGAGGATGGATGTGCCTAAGGTCTCACGCCGGTCAATTTGCAGTTTGAGTGCATCCACTTCGGTTTCAAATTCGTTCTCCACGTTTTCGACCGTATCTGGTTCATCCCACAATGGCTGGCGGCTCTGCACAATCGGAATCCGCGCGAAATTATAGGGGGGTGGCGGCGAATTGGTTGCCCATTCCAGTGTTCCGGCGTTCCAAGGATCATCGCCTGCTGGTTCGCCCATTTGCAGACTGCGGAACACGTTGACGAGAAACAGCAGCACCGCCCCCGCGAAGATGAACGCGCCTACCGTCGAGATAACGTTGAGCAAGTCCCAACCCAACCCCGGCAGATAGGTATAGACGCGGCGCGGCATACCGGCAAACCCGGTCAAGTGCATCGGCATGAAAGCGACGTTGAAGCCAATGAACGCGAGTGCAAATTCCCAGCGTCCCAACCGTTCGCTCAACATGCGCCCGGTGATCTTGGGGAACCAGTAGTGAATCCCGCCGAGCAGCGGAAAAACCGCCCCGCCGATCAAGACGTAGTGAAAATGCGCGACAACGAAATAGGTATCATGTACCTGCCAGTCGAACGGCACGGCTGCGACCATCACGCCGGTGATCCCACCGATCACGAAGATCAAGATGAAGCCAATCACGTACAGCATCGGGGTCTTGATGATCACTTTGCCGTACCACATCGTTGCCAGCCCCGCGAAAATTTGCACGCCGCTGGGAATAGCGATCATGAAGCTGGCAATCGCAAAGAAACTCATGCCGAGGAGCGGCAAGCCGCTCGTGAACATGTGATGCACCCATAGTCCGAAGCTGATGATGCCGATGGCGACCAGCGACAAGACCAGCGGTGTATATCCAACCATGGGACGGCGGCTGAAGGTGGGGATGATACTCGAGACAATGCCAAGCGCGGGAACAAAGATGATATACACTTCGGGATGCCCGAAAAACCAGAACAAATGCTGCCACAGCAGCGGATCGCCGCCCTGCTCCGGGTTGAAAAAGTGCGTACCAATGGTGCGATCCAGCGTTAGCTCGACCGTCGCTACCATCACGGCGGGCATGGCGAAGATAATCATGAATGCCATGACTAGAATCGCCCACACCATGATCGGCATTCGGTTGAGGGACATGCCCGGCGCGCGCATCTTGAAGATCGTCACGATCAACTCGACGGCGGCGACCAGCGCGGCAAGTTCCAGAAACGTGATCAGTGTCGTGTAAAAGTCAATGTTGATGCCGGGGGAGTATTCCGGTCCGGTCAGCGGCACGTAAGCAAACCAACCGCCATCGGGTGCCGAGCCAATCAGCAAACTGAAGTACAAGACTACACCGGAGATGAGATACACGAAGTAGCCAAAGGCGTTCAAACGGGGAAACGCCATATCACGTGCCCCAACGAGCAGAGGGATCAGATAGATTCCAATGCCTTCCATGATCGGCACAGCGAATAGAAACATCATCGTCGTGCCGTGCATAGTGAACAACTGGTTGTAGAGATCGGGGTTTAAAAATGTATTTTCAGGAACGAGGAGTTGAATGCGAATGAGCAGTGCGCCGATACCTGCCAGCAAGAAGAAGCCCATTCCGGTTGCGATGTAACGTGCGCCTATTGTTCGGTGATTTACTGCTGTAAACCACCCTAAAACACCTGTCGGTGCCTGCCATGTCTGCTTGAGCGCGTTCAGGGGGGAAGCAATTGATGCCATACCGCTCCTTATCGTCTCGCAAGATCAATCGCGTTATTATACTTGAAATTAATCTTATTAGGCAACTGACAGTGTCATCGATTTTTGTAGAGTCACCTTACTGCCTAGTGTTTCCGCACGAACGCAATTGTCCGGTCAGACGGGCCTCCCCCTGCATTTACGAGTTGCCGGTACGCTACTGGGGCTTCTGACGGGGCTGCATCATGATCTCATCGACATAACACCACAGCCAGTTCTCGCCCTTCTCGAAACTCTGGATAAGCGGATGTCCCGTCTCCTGAAAGTGTTTGGTGGCATGTTGATTCGGGGAGGTGTCGCAGCATCCCACATGCCCACAAATCAGGCAGATGCGTAAATACTGCCACGTGTCGCCCGTCTTGAGGCATTCTTCGCAGCCCTGCGCGCTTGGTTTGACGCGCTGTACCAATCCAAGATGTGTGCACTGTTTCGCCATTGCTATTCCTCGCTGCTTGTCACAGTTTCGTTTACCGGTTCGTCGGCTTCTTCGCCAATCGTGTAGTTGAAGGCGAAATCGATATATTGGAGATCAAGATCGTTTTGCATCAACCCGACTACCGCGCAGCCATCTCGGTAAGCCGAACGCGCAATCGCCTGAGATGCCACCGGCGCTGAGAACAAAATCAGGATGCCGAGCGCGATTGCTTTAGGGGCAGTGTCGTTCAACAGCAGCGCCGACGCGATCAGCAAACCGAGAATACCAACCGAGGAGACTTTGCTGCTGGCGTGCAAGCGGGTGAACACATCTGGCAGACGAATCGAACCCCATACGCCAATCACCGTGAAAAACACCCCTATGAGCAGCATGAGCGCACCAATGAGTTCCAGCATTAGAAGAACCGCCCTTCTGAAATGTAACGTGCGATAGCGAGTGTGGCGACGAACGAGAACGCCGCAAGTGCGATCCCGATGTCGATCATCTGCGTGTTGTCGAGCACAAGTCCGAGCACGACGATGATCCCGACAAATACATTCGTCGTCAGGTCGAGCGCTTGCAGTCGCTCCATAGCCGACGGTCCCGTCCAGATGCGATAGGTCGCCGGGATAAGCGCGATGACTAGAACAACAAGCGCAAGATTTTCGATGAAATCTATCAAGCTATTCATGGTCGGATACTCCCAAAATCTCACGCAGCAGTTTAATGCGTTCTTGCTGTTCCGAATCGAGCCTTGCACGGGAGCTTTCAAGATCAAGACAATGGACGTAGAGTGTGCCATCGTCGTCGAAATCGATCACCAATTCTCCCGGCGTCATATTCAGCCCGTGTGCACTCAACGCCGCAAGCCGCTGCTGCGGCGTCGCATCGCCAGTCTTGAGCGCCACGATCCCGGTTTTAAGTTCGATTTTGGGACGCAGGAGCATCAGCGCGACGTGCACGCTGGACACGATCCCATTCCAGAAC
>JACSRG010000058.1 GCA_014879865.1 Anaerolinea sp. | reverse complement strand
ATGCCGCGCATCAACCGGGATCGCCTGACGGCGGTTCTCATGCTTCTGCCCTCCATCGTACTGGTTGCCCTGTTCGTGTACGGGTTCATCGCATGGACAGGCTGGACTTCGCTGACCGATACCACAACCAACAGCTTGATCGGCGGCACGCCTGCCAATTACATCGCCGAGCAAAATTACGCCGAATTATTCACGCGCGCGCTCGATAAACGCTTCCGCCTCGACCTCGTCAACACCGTCTTTTTCACGATCATGTTCATCGTCACCTGTCTGGGCGTGGGAATGGGCTTAGCGATTTTGCTGGATCAAAAAGTCAAAGGCGAAAATGCCTTCCGCACGATCTTCTTATTCCCGATGGCGCTGTCGTTCGTCGTGACCGGGGTGGTGTGGCGCTGGTTATTTAACCCATCGAACGGGATCAATTCGCTGCCGGCGCTGGTCGGCTTACCGGCGGGCGAGTTCGGCTGGTTCATCAGCCAAGATCAGGCGTTCACGTTCTACTGGCAGGATGTCCCGGCGATCATCGGCATTGTCGTGCTGGGGATCGTCGTGTTTCTGGCGCTGCGCAGTTGGTCGAAAAAGCGCTCGATGACGGCGGCGCTGCTCGGCGCGTTCGCGCTGTTGATCATGGGCTGGTTGTCGTTCGGCGATCCGCGCAGTCTGGTCGCCATCGCCCGCCCGGAAGAACACGGTTTCCGTTTGGCGCTGCTGGCGCTCGTGCTGGCGGCAGGCTGGCAGATGTCCGGTTACACGATGGCGATGTATCTGGCGGGCTTGCGCGGAATCTCTGAGGAACTGCGCGAAGCTGCCCGCGTGGATGGCGCGACCGAATTCGGCGTGTACCGCCATGTGATTTTCCCGCTGCTCGCGCCGATCACCTTGAGCGCGATGATCATCTTGGGACACATCTCACTGAAAATCTTCGACCTCGTCTATACGATGGGCGGCGGCGATAACCTGTATATCGACATGCCCGGCATGTACATGTATATGCTGTCCTTCCGGGGGACGGATGTCGCCAAAGGCGCAGGGATCGCCACGATTATGCTGGTCATGGTCGCGGTCGTGATCATTCCGTATCTGGTCAGCCAACTGCGAACGGAGAAATCCTTATGAGCACACTTACCCGTTCCGATTCGCTCCCAACGGCTGCCCCGGCGGCGCGCGCGCCGCGTTTCCGTCCGGCGCGCATCATCATCTACGGGCTGTTGATCCTGTTCGCGGGGATGTTTTTGATCCCGGTTTACATGGTGCTGGTGACGAGCTTCAAGAGCATCGATCAGGTCAGCCTATCGACCATGTGGCAGTTCCCGACGGCGTTCACGCTGGACAGCTTCGCCCGCGCCTTCGATCTGCTGCGTCCGAACCTGTTCAACAGCCTCGCGCTGGTCGTCCCGGCGACGATCCTCTCGGCGATCCTCGGTTCGCTCAATGGCTACGTGCTGTCGAAATGGCAGTTCCCCGGCGCGAATATCATCTTCCCGCTGATGCTGTTCGGCATGTTCATCCCGTACCAGTCGATCTTGATCCCGCTGGTGCAGTTCTTGAACTCCGTCGGCTTGTTCGGCGGTTTGCCGGGGTTGATCCTCGTGCATGTCGTATACGGCATCCCGATCACGACGCTGATCTTCCGCAATTACTACGCCGAAGTCCCGACGGAGATGCTCGAAGCCGGGGCGATTGACGGCGCGGGTTTCTTCGGGCTGTACCGCCATATCGTGCTGCCGATCTCCGCGCCGGGGTTCGTCGTGGTGATCATCTGGCAGTTCACGCAAATCTGGAATGAGTTCCTGTTCGGCGTGACCATCGCGCAGAACAGCCCCGTGATCACGGTGGCGCTGCAAAACATGGCAGGCAGCCAGATCGTCGAGTGGAACTTGCAGATGGCGGGCGCATTCCTCGCCGCGCTGCCGACGCTGCTGGTCTACGTGCTGCTGGGGCGCTATTTCATTCGCGGTCTGCT
>JACSRG010000059.1 GCA_014879865.1 Anaerolinea sp. | reverse complement strand
GCGCAGTTTTCAACCCAACCGTTCAATGAAGTGCCTGTTGTCGCCTCGTACTGGATGCCCAGCTACGAGACGGTCAGCATCCCCAGTCGTGACCCGCAGATTACGGTGAGCGGCTGGTATATTCCATCGGCAGAGGCAGACGCGCCCGCCGTCCTGATCACGCATGGCTTAGGCGCGGGCGCTAACGACTGCAAACGAAATCCACGAGCGCTCATGATCGCCGGGATGCTGCATCGCGGCGACTATGGTGTGTTGATGATTGATGTGCGCGAACACGGCGACTCAACCATCGAAAACGGGCGCTGGAGCGGCGGCAGCGAAGAATACCGTGACATCCTCGGCGCGTGGGACTGGTTGGTGAGCGAAAAGGGGGTTGCTCCAGAACACATCGGGTTGGTGGGGTATTCCGGTGGATCGGCGGCGACGATCATCGCCTTTGGCGAAGAGCCGCGTGTCGCTGCGACATGGCTCGACAGCGTGTACGCCGATCTCAATGTCGCCATCTCCGATTATCTGACGAGAAATGGCATTCCGACGATCTTCCAGTCTGGTGGTCTGCTCATCGGGCGGGTCACGGGCGACGACATGACCGCACTTAGCCCGATCACTGAAGTCGAGAACGTGGTGGGACGTCCTGTGTTCATCACGCACAGCATCGACGATCAGGCGCTCTCAGTCGAGTATGCGCGCACGCTGACACAGGCTGTCCGCGAGGCGGGCGGTGAGGTCGAATACTGGGAGACCAGCGGATCGCTTCACGTTCAGTACCTGTTCGACCACCCGGACGAATACGAACAGCGTCTGATTCAATTCTTTGATGAAGTGCTATAAGTGAGGCTCATCATGGAAACAAAACTCTGGCATCAGCACAAATGGACGGCAGGCGTGCCGTTCGACGTGGATTATCCGGCAATTCCCGTTCACGGGCTGCTCCAAGAGGCGGCGGAGCATCACCGGTCAGCACCGTTCGTCATCTTCAATGATCATGTGCAGACGTTCGAGGAAGTCGAAGCGATGGCGAATCGGGTCGCGAACTTCCTTATCCTGCGCGGCGTGCAAAAAGGGGATCGAGTCGCACTGTTCCTGCCGAACGTACCGCACTTCCCCGCTGTGTTTTTCGGCGTGTTGAAGACTGGCGCAATCTGTGTGACGTGCAATCCCACTTACAGCGTGCCGGAACTCAATTACCAGTTGAAGGATTCGGGGGCGCGCTGCCTGTTCGCAATGGATCATCCCATCCTCTACGAGACCGCGTGTGAGGCGATTCGCGATACATCGGTTGAGACGGTGGTGATTTGCAATGTCAGCACGTTTTTGCCACTGCATGAACGGCTGCTGGGACGGGTGTTGGGCAAAATTCCGCACGCCGAGCGACATGAACCGGGGCATGTGTTGTTCGATGACGTGCTCAAACATGCATCGTCCACCCCGCCCGATGTCAACATCAACCCACAACGCGACCTAGCTTTGATCCAATACACCGGGGGGACGACGGGCGTCCCCAAAGGCGCAAGTGTGACTCACGCCAATATTGTCGCCAACCTGTATGCGATTCATGCGTGGGTGCGTCCGGTCGATGAGCAGGGCAATGTCGCCAGTTTGATCACGGGCGGCGAGTGTTTCATGGGGGTGCTGCCATGGTATCACGCGTTCGGCTTGGTGATGACGCTGCTGGCATCGGTGCTTGTGGCGTCGAAGCTGGTGTGCGTCCCCGATCCGCGCGCAGGTACGCCGCCGTTCACCGAAATCTTGCGTCTGATCGCTCATCATCGCGCGACCGTGTTGAACGGCGTTCCAACGCTGTTCAGTGCCATCATCAACCATTCCCACGCAGATCGCTTCGATCTGCGGTCGCTGAAACTGTGCGGCTGCGGGGCAGCTCCGCTGGCGCAGGAAGTTGCCCGGCAGTTCGAAGCGAAAACGGGTGCAGTCTTGTACGAAGGCTACGGCATGACCGAGGCAAC
>JACSRG010000925.1 GCA_014879865.1 Anaerolinea sp. | reverse complement strand
GCTTGCGGCGCTGCCACTTCGCCACTTGTTTACAGCGGTTGCTGCAATACAAACGCGGTCGCCCCGCGTAGTAATCCGACCGCAGCAGCAGGTTTCCGCACACCGAGCAGTACCTCATTCGTGCGCCTCGGTCTGACCGCCATTCCCGTTCACGCTGACGGCTAAAGGGCGGGTTATCTCCACAACGCCCCCATCGTTCCCGCCATCGACCAACACTGGAGTTGCGTGGGCTTCCGGCGTTGCATACCAGTCATCGGCTTGCAATTCCCGGTAGACCAATGCCCGCCAATCAGCTTGACTCAGCGTTTCCAGCACCTCACGCTTGCGGCTGTTCACCTTGCGGAGTGCATCGCGCAGCGCATTGGCGTAGAACTGCATCCAGCGGTTGTGCGCCTCCGGATTGATGGTTGCTCGCTGCCAGTCGTTGATCGCTTCCTGATAGGCACGTTCGTTGGCATGGCGCAGTTCGATGGCTTCGAGCATCTGTTCTTTGAGAACATAGGCGGTGGATAGCACCAGCAGCGGCGGCGCGATCGCTTCCAGCCACGCGAATGGACTTTCGAGATGACCGGGCAGGGCGACCTGCACGTTGCCGATGAGCGCGATCCCGGTGGCAATCCCCATACTTCCGTAGAGCAGGCGGCGCGCTCCTTTGGACGTGCCGAGCGTCGCCAACGCCAGTGAGAACACGACTTGTCCAACTTCAGCGGTCAACACGGTGGCGATCCCAACCGCGACCATCGCCAATTCATACGGGACGGCTGCGCCGAACGTCGAAGATCCGATCACATAGAGACGAATTGCGGATGGGGTAAAGGCTGCCAAGAGCAGGAGGATACATAGAGCGTTGATCAGTTTGGTGACGTTCGGGGGATAGCGGCGCGCTGCATAGTGATTGAACTGGTCGCGCTGCGGACGCTCGCCAATGTCACGGAATACCGCTTCCTGTGCTGAACTCCGTGCTGATTGACGCTCTTCTTGGGTCAGGGATCGAACTTGTGACAGCAGCATATAAGCCTCCAGACTGATGAACTAAACAACGTGTTCGAAAACGGACTCTTCAATCGCTGGCACTGAAGATGATTGCTCCCGGCCAGCTTGGATCAGGGCGGCAATAGTGGCGGTATTCGCGGTGAGGGCGGCGTGGAGACTGGCGTGCTTCCACAATGCCGCATCATTGCGGATGCGTAAGGGAAAGCCGGCAGCTTGACGTTTCTGTCGTTTCTGCACTGACAACCTCGCTTCTTTAACCGTAATTCGCTTTTTAGAGCGAATTTGAGGCAAATAAGAAGCGACCATAAGAGGTCGCACCTCGCTACAAAAAGCGATAATCGCTCTTTGTGAAAGATTATAGTATACTGGGTTGGGTATGTCAAGCTAATCTGAGGATCACTGAGGGAAAGTGTATAATGTTCGTTGAAACGACAGTTCAACGTATTCAAGGACAGCGGTGGTCCATGTCAGTAACCTCTAATACCTTAGGACGTTTTGTGTCCGAATTGATGCGCCGACGTCAACACAACAACAGCTCGCTTGCAGCAGTGGCAGGCGTGTCTGAATCCGTCATTCGTAATTTGCTTAAGCATGGCATCGACCCGCGTGCTAAAGACCCTGATCCGCGTACACTGCGCTCCGTTGCCGACGCGCTCGACGTTGATCCCTTGATGCTCTTTCGCCTCGCGGGCTATATCGCCCCGGCAGCCGCCGCAAATTCGGTACGCGCCGAATATCTCGCCGATGTTTTCGATCAACTGCCTTTAGACAAGCAGGATACGGTCATGAGCGTCCTCGAAGCCATGACGGAGCAGATCAAAACAAAAACGACCCTCCAAGAAATGCGGCGGACTGCCCATGACTCCCTTGCTGGTTTGGACTTGAACTTTCCTGCCATGCTGCGCGAAGCTGCCAATCAGTTGATCGTGCGCTATGCAATGACTACCCCTGCGGACATGGATCGCATTGCG
>JACSRG010000279.1 GCA_014879865.1 Anaerolinea sp. | reverse complement strand
TGAGGGTCGCCGCCGCCAGCAGCACGACGCCGTACACCGCCAAGCCGATCCAACCGCTGCTGACCGCCGACGCATCCGGTCGCGCGTCGATCAAGCCCTGTATGCTCAGGTTGGCGTAGAACATGGGCGTGATGAAGCGCGCCGGTTCGATGAAGTCGGGCAGCTTCTCAATCGGCAGGATGATGCCGGAGAAGAAGACCGAGAACAGGATCACCAGCGGGATCATCGGGAAGATTTGCCCTTCGCTGCGGGCGAAATTCGAGACCAGCATCCCCAGTGTGATGCTCAACAGCGCCAGCGCCCAGATGATCAACGCCAGCGCGATCACCGTCTCCGCGCTGTAGCCGAGGTCGAACAGCGCCCCCAAGCCGACCAGCACGATCAGGCTTTGCACCAGCGCCAAGCCGGAGTAGGCGATCAGGTAGCCGCCGATCACATCGGCGGGGCGATAGCCGCTGATGAACATGCGCGAGAGCGTACCGCTGGCGCGTTCGCGCACCAGCACAATCGCGCACAGGGCGTAGGTGATGAAATGAATGATGAATGCGCCGACCGGCACGACGAATTCTTCCGGCTTGAAGATCGGCACATCGACGCCCTCAAAGAACAGGCTGAGGAGGTAGACTACGACGACGGGCATGAGCAGCGATAAGCCGATAAAACGCGGATCGCGGCGCAGTTGGCTCAACACGCGGCGCGCGACGGACAGCATATTGACGAACATCAGCGACCAGCCTCCTCGATCAAGCGCAGGACAATCGCTTCGAGTGGTTCGCGCTCGACGGTGATGGTCTGCACGGAGTCATCCAGATGATACGGACGCAGCAGGGCGGGCAGCGCCGCCGCATAATCGCGCACGTGCTGCGCGGCGACGGTTTCGGATGCGCCGTTGACCCGCGTGGCAATCGAAATGGTAGCTTCGCCGCGCCCGAATAACCCGGTGGGCGTATCGCACGCCAGCACGCGCCCCTCACGCATGACCGCCAGTCGATCACAGTACACCGCCTCGTCCATCTGGTGCGTACTCAGCACAATGGTCGATCCGGCGGCAGCCATCTCGCGGAACGTCGTCCAGAAGGTCTGGCGCAGCTTGGGATCGACGCCCGTCGTCGGCTCATCGAGCAGCAGCAGGCGCGGTCGATGCACCAGCGCGCACGCCAATGACAAGCGCTGCTTCATGCCGCCGCTGTAGGTGTAGACGGGATCGCCAGCGCGTGCGGTCAGGTTGACCAGCGCCAGCGTTTCGTCCGCCCGCGCCGCCAAATCTGGCAGGTGATGCGCCCGCGCCCAGAAGAGCAGGTTATCCCGCCCGGTGAGATCGTCGTAGAGGACGGGCGACTGCGGCATGTAGCCGATCTGCCGACGCAGATCGCGCGCGTGGCGAATCGGGTCGAGTCCGAGCACGCGGAGCGCCCCGGCATCCGCTTTGAGTAGCCCGATCACCAGCTTGATCAGCGTGGTTTTGCCCGCGCCGTTCGCGCCAAGCAAGCCGAAGATTTCGCCCGTGCCGACCACCAGATCAAGGCGGTCGAGCGCGGTCAGCTTGCCGTAGTGCTTGGTGACCCCGGTGATTTGAATGGCGTCCATGTGTTTCTCCTATGTGGGACGCAGCCCATCCAGCAGATTGGAGATCAGCGCCTCGACGAACGCCGCGCTTGACGGCAGCCCCACGCCCATGACCGGCACAACCGCCGTGCCGAGCACATAGACGATCAGCGACCCCATGAACATGCGCGCGCTCACCTCAAAGTCGTGCGGGCGCAGTTCGCCGCGTTCAATGCTCGCTTTCAGGCATTCGCGCAGCAAATTGAGCAGCACGGCGGGTCCCGCCAGCAGCACATCCATGCTGTCTTCGGACTGCCGCACGATCTCCGCGAAGATCAGCCGCATCGACAGCGCCACACGCGGATCAGTGTCGTAGGCGTGCAGCATCCCGCCCGCGATCTGCCGCAGTACCAGCTCAATCGGTAGGCTGGTGATCAGCGCATGATCGATGGTCGGCTCGGTCAGCGGCATGTGGCGGGTCATCACCGCGCGCATGATGTCGGCTTTGCTCGGAAAGTACCAGTAGAGCAGCGCGGGCGATTTCAACCCGGCGCGGGCGGCAATCGCCTTGATCGTCGCGCGCTCGTAGCCGACTTCCGCGAAGACTTCGAGCGCCGCTTCGAGAATCGCTTCGCGCTTCCCCGGTTCCTGTGTTGGCTGATCAGTATCGGACATATACCCTCTTGATTGAACGTTCAATCAAGTCGATCATACGCCTACTTGAATCATGAGTCAAGTGGTGTTCCGTCTTTTTCTCGATACGCCCGAACCTGTGTTACCATGTGCGCAATTCAATCAGCCGGATATTGAGGAGCTTCTCTATGCAGCAGCAAGTCAGCGAATGGCAGGTATACCGCCATGCTGTCGAACACGAACCAACCATCTCCGGTAGACTGCGCGTGATGCGCGGCGTCCACAGCCCGCAGTTGGATGTCGCGCGCGATGTCATCGTCTATCTGCCGCCGTCCTACCATGACAGTGATAAGCGCTACCCGGTGGTCTATATGCAGGATGGGCAAAATCTGTTCGATGCGGGGACTGCCTTCGCGGGGCAGGAATGGCACGTCGATGAGACGATGGAAATGCTGGCGACCGAGGGGATCGAGGCGATCATCGTCGGGGTGTATCATGGCGGCGAACAGCGCATCGCCGAGTACAACCCGTTCCCGCACGTGTGGCGCGGACGCGGTCAGCTTTACCTCGACTTCCTGACGCAGACGATCAAGCCGCTGATCGACCGTGATTTCCGCACCAAGCCGGATCGCGCCAATACGGGGATTCTCGGTTCGAGCATGGGCGGGTTGATCAGCATGTATGCTTATTTCCACCGATCCGAGACGTTCGGTTTCGCCGGGGTGATGAGCCCGTCCTTCTGGATCGGCAGCGGGGCGATCTACGCCAACATTCAAGACATCCCGTTCATCGAGGGCAAAATCTACCTCGACAACGGCACGCGCGAGACCAGCGCCCGCCGTATGAACGCGCTGCTGATCAAGAAGGGGTATACGCCGTGCGGCAATCTGCTGTACGTGGTCGAGCAGGACGCCGAACACACCGAGTCGGCGTGGGCGCGGCGGATGCCGGACGCGCTGCGCTTCTTGATTCCGAGAGCATAGACCTCAAGCTTCTATTTCCACTCCATCGGCGATGCGGCGGTGGGTCGCCCCGACTCCCGCCATCGCCAGCCGCGCGATCTGGGCAGGCGTGTAGCCGATGAACTGCTTGAGCGAGCGCGTCAGATGTGGTTGATCGAAATACCCGGCTTCCTCGACGGTATCGAGAATCGACACGCCGCTTTGCAGCAATGCCGCCGCCCGCTGCGCCCGCTCGAACTGCACGATTTGCCCCTGTGTTTGACCGGTCGCCTGCAAGAAGCGATGCCGCAGCGTGCGCGGCGACAGACTCCCCGGTTGTAAGCGCCCGTCGAGCGCCGCGCCGATCAGCGGGTCATGCTGCAAGATTCCTTCGCGCATCAGCCGGTTGACGAAATCATCCGTATTTTCGTAGGTCGGAAATTCCCACGCCGATCCCTTCAGCCAGAAGGCGCGGCTCGACGCATCGGGGAGGAGTGTCTCGGCGTTGACGAACGTGCGCGGGGGCAGGTGCGGCATGAACGTGCCTAAGCGCAGCTTGATCCACAGCAGTTCCGCGCCCGCGCCGTACTCCACCACGCCCGAACTCGTCAGCGGACCGGCGATGAGGAACTGTGTGCCGCCGTCGTGCCGCGTGAGGATCATGTGCCAGTGGGTTTCGGCAGGGCGAATCGGCGCGCCGCTGCTGACCGACCAGCCCGCCGTGACGCTCTCGACATACGGCGAATCCGATGCCCGCGTTTCGGTTACAAACGTCATGCTGTCACCTCCTGCTTAGCCCACGTTTAAGTTAGCACATATTTTCTAATCGGGCAACAGTGGCGCACATTTGCGCGCACATTTGCGCGCAACCCGCGCCCCGTTTTAACGTATAATTGGGAGACAAACGATCTACGGATAGGTTGGTTTTTCTGATGCGGATTAGACGACGGAATTTAGCATGGCTGACGATCCTCGGCGCACTGGTGATGGTCGCGGTCTTGTCAGGCGCGGCGCTCACACCGGCGGCGACGATTATGCTGATCGCGCTATACGCGTTCGCAGTCGCGGCGAGCGTCCTTGAGTTTCAGCCCACGCGCTTGATCGACCAGTCGCGTTCCTCGCTGACACAAATGCGCATGAGCGCCGAGGCACGCGAAGCTGTCGAACGGGCGCGCCGCCGCACGGGAGCGACTACTTCCGGGCTGACGGTGCTCGACGTGGGGTTGATCACCTCGCAATCTAACCGCGAGGGCATGGTCATGCGCAAGACGCGCAGTGTCTCGCTGGACGACGACGGCGTGCGCCCCTTCGTGACGATCCATGTGCAGCCGGAACGCGCCGATCAACAGGTCTTGCTCCGCTTTGAACTCTCCGACGGCAGCGGGTCACAGCGGTACGTGCACGAGATGAAGACGTATCTGCGCGAAGGCGAAATGAACATCCTTGCCGATCATCACCTGCCGCTCATGGCGAACAACAAGCTTGAGGCGGGCGATTGGGATTTGCGCGTGTTTGTGGATGGCGCGCTCAACGCTGCCCACAGCTTCAGCATGACGCCCTCGCTGCGCGAACGCTATCGCCGCTTCGAAGAAGCGCGCGCCGATGCGCCGCGCGGTGAATCCGCACGCGAGGAACGCGTCAGCAGCGCGCGCAGCAACTTGAGCGAGCCTGCGCCCAAGCTGGACGAACAGCCGTTGAGTCTCGAAGAACTGCTCCGCTCCCGGAGCGAAAGCCGCCAGAGCAGTCGGCGTGAGTAAGCGCGCGGCGTGAGTAGAGGATAATCTGCACATGAATGATCCCATCAATCGCCGCTTCATTCAAATCATGATCGGCGTGTTTCTGCTGCTGGCGGGTTTGTCCTCCATCGGCAGCGCGGGTTTTGCTGCGTTTGTCGTCGCCGCGCTCGGTTTCATGCTGGTTGCCCGCAACTTCGAAGGTGCGCGCGACATCTTCACCGCGCCGCGATCTGCGCCCCGTGAGCGTTCGCGGTCGCGGTCGTACCGGCGCTATGCCTACGATGATCTGTACGAGGAAGAGGAAGACACGCAGATCGCCGTGCAGCCGCGCGCCGATCAAGTGTACCCGCACGCACTCGACTCGGTGCGCCGCGCCGGGCTTGACCCCACGTCGCTCCATGTGCTGCCGGTCGATGTCGGCGTCATGGCGTTCAGCGGCGATACCGAACCGGTCATTCATCGCAACATCGCGGTGATGGACGACGTAGATTACATTCAGCCGTTCGTGCAGCTTCGCCTGCCGACGAAAGCCATCGGGCGCGTCCGCTTCGAGATGGTCGATGCAGACGGCGAAACGATCTTCGTGCATGAGAACGATCACCAACTGCAAAAGGGGCTTAATCTGATCAGTCCGGCGGCGCGTCTGCCGATCCACGATCAGTTGGCGACCGCGAAAGATTGGCTGCTGCGCGTCAGCGCCGACGGCGTGGTGATCGCCGAGCATCGTTTCGGCTGGCAGGAGAGCGCCAGCAAAGCGATGCGCCGTCACATCAACGCGGATGGCGAACTGAGCAACGAAGTCCGCGCGATGATGGCGGAAAATCGGCTCGGCAAGCTCAGCTTGGACGAACTGCTCGACGATCAAGACGATGATCTTGAAGCGCCGGTGCGCCGCCAGTCACGCCAATAGCCGATGATGATCCGTCCCTACACCCCTGCCGACCTTGACGCGCTCGTCGAAATGCTGAACCGGGCTTACGCGGGCTTCGGCATGGAAGCCCGCACCACGCCGGAAATCCTCGCCCACCGCATCGACGTGCCGCTGTTCGAGATGACGCTAATGTTCGACGCGGACGGGCAGATGATCGCGGCGTCAGGCTGTGACTACGAGCCGGATCAGGGCGCGGCGGTGGGTGACATCAACCTCATCCCGGAGGCGCGCACCCCGGATGTGATCCATGCGCTGCTGGCACAGATCGAAGCGCAGGCGGTGGCACGTCTCGAAGCGCTTGCCCCGCCGGACACGCCGCTGCACCTGACGGTGTTTTTCAAGTCCACCGCCGACGATATCCTGTCCGCTGTGGCGGAGCGCGGTTGGACGCACGTCCGCTCGTTCTACCGGATGCAGACGCCGCTGCGCGATCCGGTCGCTGTGCCGCCGCTGCCCGACGGACTCACGCTCCGCCGCTTCGACCGCGACCGTGACACCTACGCCGTGTATGAGGCGAATCAGGCGGCGTTCGCCGAGCATTGGGGACGCGCCGAGATTTCATATGACGAGTGGCAGCATTTGATCCTCAACCGCCCCGGCGACGACAATTCAATGTGGTTGATCGCGTGGGACGGCGATCAGATCGCGGGCTTCTGCCTGAATCGTCCCGGCGGCACACACATCCCTGATCTCGCATGGGTGGGATCGCTTGGCGTACTCAAGCCATACCGCAAACGCGGACTCGGCTACGCGCTGCTCAAGCACTCGTTCAAGCTGTTTCAGGAACGCGGTTTTGCGCGGGCGGGTTTGGGCGTGGACGGCAGCAACGAAACCGGAGCAGTCGGTTTGTACGAGCGCGCCGGCATGAGCGTGTACTTGCAATTTCTCTACTATCGCAAGGTGCTGCGCGGCACAATATGATCTTTATCATGCCGGCTTATGATCGGCACAACTTATGCCCGCCTGTAACCCATGCAACAATAGGCTAGGAAACAAACTTATTGATGGGGGTTATCATGCAGGCGCAGACTTCCCGGCGACCGACGCTCGTGCTGGTGCTTCTTACAGCGGTTTTGTTGTTTACGGCAATTGGAGGCGTGTACGGCGGCTATCACTTGCTGCGTGACCCGTCCGGCGGGGTGCTCGGCATGTCGCTGAGCTATCTCGACACGACGCCGTTTTCCGATTACACGCTGCCCGCTTTCGTGCTGATGTTCGGCTACGGCTTTGGCAGTCTGGTGATCATCTATGGTTTATGGTTTCGCGTGCCGCTGCCGCTCGTGGACACGCTCGAACATGTGACCCATGAGCACTGGTCGTGGGATTTAACGCTCGCGCTCGGCGTGGCGTTGATCCTCTGGCTGACGTATCAGGTTGTGACGATCCCGGCGTTCGCGCCGATTCAATTCGTCATGTACGGCGTGGCGATCCTGCTCATCGGGCTGCCACTGCTCGACCCGGTGCGCGAGTACTATCACGAGCAGACTTGAACAACTTTTTCGCACCCGCCCCCTCCCAGCCGACGGGCGACGGGAGGGGTACGGACGTGCTGTGGACGAAGTACGACAGGTTGATCTCACCGGACGAGCGGAGGCACTCGTCCGCTCGTTTTCTTAGGGTTTGTAGACCGTGCGCACGGTCAAGCGACCGTCAACACGTCCGGCATTCATATTGGCGCGCAGCTTAAGCCGCTGCCCGTTGGTGATCATCAGGTCGCCGATCAGGTTCATCAGCCGGACGCCCATCGGAATCCGCTCGACTTCACGATAGAGCTGTTGAATCCGCGCTTTACGCAGCAGTTCGCGCTTGCGCTGTTCCATCAGGAGCATGTCGCGCTCGGTTTGCAGCATGATTCTGATCTCCTCTACTTGCTACATCTCTATATGCGTGAAACTCGTGGTTTTGTTCAAAACTCGTGGCGATGTTTTCAAGTTCTAACGTTTTGTTCTACAATCGAGGGACACTCCTACGAGGTGAACCTATGCAGCTACCCGACTCTGTGACCCGTGTCGCCGATGGCATTTTTCAAGTGCAAATCCCACTCCCGTTCGCGCTGAAAATCGTCAACTGCTACCTGCTCGAAGGTGGCGACGGTTGGACAGTGCTCGATACCGGGCTGCATCGCCCCGAAGCCGAAGCGGTGTGGAACGAGGCGTTCGCCGCGCTCGGAATCACCCCGGCAAGCCTGACGCAGATCGTGCTGACGCACGTCCACCCGGATCACTATGGCATGGCGGGTTGGTTTCAGCAGTGGAGCGGCGCGCCCGTCTACGCCAGCAAACGCGAAGCCGAGGGCGCGGTGCGCATCTGGGTGCAGGGTGGCGAGCGCCTCCCGGTGATCTACGAGCAGATGGCGCAGGTCGGTGCGCCGCCCGATGTGGCGGACGCAGTCGTCGGCGGGATCGAATCTACGCGCCAGATGACGTTTCCGCACCCGACGCACGTCGAATATATTGCCTACGGCGCGCAGATGCGCATGGGTGGGCGCGACTTCACGGCGATTCACGCGCCCGGTCACAGCGACGGGCTGCTGATGTTCTATGACCCGGTCGATAAGCTGATTCTGTCCGGCGATCATGTGCTGATGAAGATCACGCCGAATATCGGCTTGTGGACGGATACCGAGCCGCAGCCGCTTGCCCGCTTCATGGAGTCGCTGCGCGGGCTGCGGGACATGGATGTGCGCCTCGGCTTACCGGGGCACAAGGCGCTGATCACGGCATGGGGGGAACGCATCGATCAACTGCTGCACCACCACGATGAACGGTTGGAGAAGTGCGTCGAGGCGGTGGGCATGGGGTCAGATGGAGTCACGGCGTATGATGTCGCGCGGGTGCTGTTCGACTTCGGGCGCTTATCGGCGCACGAAATGCGCTTCGCGCTGGTCGAAACGCTGGCGCACCTCGATTACCTCGTCGCACGGGGCATGATCGAGCACGCCGAAGGCACAGCATGGCGTTACCACCGATGAACAACAGCAGCCAAGTCTCGCTTATCATCAAGGGGCTGATCGGCGCGGTGATCGTCACCGGCGTCTTTGTCATCATCTTCCCGGTAACTGCCTCAGCGGTTTACCCGATCTTCACAGCGCTGACACTGGGGTTACTGACGCCTGTCCTGCTGCTTGCGGCGGCAGCGGTGTCCTTGCTGGTCTTCGCCGTGTTGATCGGGTGTGTCGTGCTGATCATCCGCTGCCTGATACACCAGTCAGTTACGGGTTGCTGAACCACGCTGTGTAATGCTCCACGACGGGGCGCGGATCGTAGAAGTGATGCAGTTTTTGCCGCCACACCTCGAACGCGGGTGAGCCGCGAAAGCCGACCGTATGCGCTTCGAGTGTTTCCCACCATACGAGCAGCAAATAGCGATTCGGCGTCTCGACGCACCGCTGTAACTCGTGCCGGATATACCCCGGCGACCCCGCGATGATCGGCGCGGCGTCCACGAATGCCGCTTCGAAGTTCTCTGCTTCACCCGCCCGCACGTTCAACACTGCCATCTCAAGAATCATGGTTTGCGCCCTCTGATAAGTCGAAAGTTGAAAGTAAAAAGTTGAAAGTAAAAAACGTTGTCAACGCCTTGATCTTTTACTTTCAACTTTCTACTTCTCTTACTTCACGTCGCCCAATGCTTCGGCGAAGATTTGCACCGCTTCGTCGATTTGCAGCGGCGTCACCACCAGCGGCGGAATCCAGCGGATGACGTTGTCATACGTGCCGCAGGTCAGCAGCAGCAGATCGCGTTCGAGGCAGCCCTGCTGCACGGCTTTCGCCGCCGCTTTGTCCGGCTGACCATTCCGCGTGAACTCCGCGCCGACCATCAGCCCGCGCCCGCGCACATCCCCGATGATCGGGAACTCGGCTTGCAGCGATTTCAGCCCGTCAAGCAGGCGGTCGCCCTGCCGCGCTGCGTTTTCGGGCAGCTTCTCGTCGCGCAGCACGCGGATCGTCGCCGCGCCTGCCGCCGCTGCCAGCGCGTTCCCGCCATACGTGCCGCCGTGCGCGCCGATCGCCCACTTTTCCATGAGCGCCCGTGATGCGCCGACCGCGCTGATCGGCACGCCGCTGCCCAAGCCTTTCGCCATGATCAGGATGTCGGGCGTCACGCCGCTGTATTCCAGCGCGAACATCTTGCCTGTGCGCCCGAAGCCGGTCTGGATTTCGTCGAACACCAGCAAAATCCCGTGTTCGCGGCACAGATCGCGCAGTTCGCGCAGAAAGCGATCTGGCGCGGGGACGTAGCCGCCTTCGCCGAGCACCGGCTCGATCACGATGGCGGCGGTCTCTTCGGGCGCGGTTTGCGCCTTGAGCAGCCAGTGTAGTTGATCGAGCGCGTAATCGGTCGCCCCTTCCTCGTCCATGCCGAGGCGATAGGCATAGGGGAAGGGCGTGACGAAAATCCCGCCGGGGAGCGGTTGAAAGCCCGCCCGGTAGATCGTCTTGCTGGTGGTCATCGCCATTGTCTGCGCGGTGCGCCCGTGAAAACTGCCCTGAAAAACGATCACGTTGGGGCGTTTGGTCGCATGGCGCGCCAGTTTGACCGCGCCTTCGGTCGCCTCCGCGCCGCTGTTCGACAGGAAGAAGCAGTCGATCTCCGGCGGGGTGATGTCGTTGAGCAAGTGGCTGAGTTCGATGGCGGACGGCGCGATCACGATGTTGATCTGCCCGTGAATCAGCTTGGCGACCTGCGCCTGCACCGCTGCCGCCACACGGGGATGCGCATGCCCGGTATTGGTCACGCCGATGCCGCTGGTGAAGTCCATGAGGCGCTTACCGTTCGCGTCGTAGAGGAAAATGCCTTCGCCGCGCACGGGCTGGAAGGTGGTCAGGTGTGACCAGACGGGCGAGAGGTGGTACAGGGGATCAGTCTGAGTCATGGTTGCATCCTAGTCAGAATAAAAGTGTTCACGTAAGTCATCTTCAGGGATGAATTCGACAGCTTGCTTATAAATGCCCGACAGTGTACCTAGCTTGATTTCTTTGCTCCCGTGCAGCGGGATCGTCAATCACTGTTCTTTGTCATCGATCATCCGCTGTAGGCGAACATGACTGCCTTTTTGTGAGATTACCTTGAAGCCGAAACCTTCCAGTATTTTGATGAGTTCTTTGCCAGAGAGCCGTTTGAGCTTAGGCATAATCTGCCGTCAATTCGAAGCTGACTTCGAGGCGAGGAAGCTGCCCAAGTTGATCCCCCTCGAAATGCAGTTCGAACGCTTCGCGCAGATTGTGCAGCGCGTCTTCGATGGTTTCCCCATCAGTCACCAGCGCGATTTCCACGCCCGAAATCACGTAGTACACACCGTCATCTGTATGCCGTTCCATCCGAAAATGCAGCACATCCGGCAGCATCAAATCACCTGCTTTCGCTCAGTTCATCCCACCCATTATAGCGTAGATGTCCGCAACCATGCCCCGCGTGGACTTATTCGCCGCGCCTAACGTCCTGCTCACCCTGCGCCAATCCGCCCGCCTAAAATACTCCCTTGTCACTATCACTAGGAGTACACCTTTATGCGTCTTGTTCGTCGTTTCTGGTGGATCGTCCCACTCGTCATCGTCATCGCCGCCGTTGGATTCATCGCATGGGCGAGCACGACCAATCCGCTTGAACCTGCCGCCGAAACCGCGCTCGTCACGGACTCGGCTGTTACCGTCGATTCGTCCCGCTGGTTGGTTTTCAAGCCGAACGTCGAAGCGACCACCGGCTTGATCTTCTACCCCGGCGGCAAGGTCAACCCCGCCGCCTACGCGCCGCTTGCCCGCGCCGCCGCCGAAGCCGGGTTTCTCGCGGTGATTGTCCCGATGCCGCTCAACCTTGCGATCTTGGACACGAGCGCCGCCGACGCGGTGATCGACGCCTTTCCCTC
>JACSRG010000561.1 GCA_014879865.1 Anaerolinea sp. | reverse complement strand
GCCGCCGAAGGCAGCGGCGTGCTGATCATCTCGTCGGAACTCGAAGAGCTGATCGGCATGTGCGACCGCATTTTGGTGATGAGCCGGGGCGAACTCTACGGCGAATTCAGCCGTGACCAGTTCCACGAGGAGCGCGTGCTGCGCGCCGCCTTCCGTGAACAGGATATGCCGGTGATGCACGTACATGAGGCGGCGGCAGCGCCGACCGGAAACGAGGAAGTCTGATGCAAAAGCGCCGCTTCAACGTCGTCCAATTCTTGCTGAATAACTCGACGATCATCCTGTTTATCGTCATGTTCATCCTCTTCGGGCTGTCTTCCCCGCGTGATGCGAACGGATTTCCACGTTTCTGGTCGCCGGAAAATATGCTCAACATCGTCAAGCAGGCGGCGGTTTTCGCCGGGATCATCGGCGTGGGCATGACCTTCGTGCTGCTGACCGCCGGGATCGACCTGTCGGTCGGGTCGAATATGTACCTGTCGGTCGTGTGCGCGGGCTTGCTCATGCGTTCCAGCGGACTGGAGATCGTCCCCGCGCTGATCGTGTCGCTGGTCGTCGGCACGTTGTTCGGCGCGGTGAACGCCTTCGCCATCGTCCGGCTGAAGATCATCCCCTTCATGACCACACTCGCCACGCTGGTGATCGGGCGCGGCTTGGGCACGGCATTGACGGAATCGCGCCAGATCGATTTCCCTGAACGCATGATCGCCTTCGGGCAAACACAGCTATTCGGGGTGATCCCCATGCCGATCATCGTGTTCGCGCTGGTGCTGATCGCGGCGTGGTTCATCCTGACGCGGACGCAGTTCGGGCGGCAGGTGTACGCCGTCGGCAATGACATGGAAGCGGCGAAGAAAGCCGGGATCGACACTGACCGCACATTGGCGATGGTCTACATCATCTCCGGTTTTTGCGCGGGGCTGGCGGGCTTCATCCTCGCCTCGCAGTTGGGCGGGCGCGTGGATCGCAGTTTCGGCGAAACCCGCGAGTTCGACGCGATTGCGGCGGCGGTGCTCGGCGGCACGAGTCTGTTCGGCGGCGTCGGCAACGTGTTCGGCACGGTCTTGGGCGCGGTGCTGATCCAGATGGTCGGCACAGGCTTGCAGTTCAACCTCGTCAACCTGTATTTGCAGCCGATGGTGCGCGCCTTCATCATCTTCCTCGCGATCTTCTTCGACAGTCTGCGCGAAGCTAACCTCAAGAAAATGAAACGGCGCTTCATCCGTCCGCTTGAAGCACGCTTAGAGGCACGCCGCGCCGACGCGGGAGACTGACAATCATGCTCCCACGCATCTACGATGGCAGCGGCAAGCCCGCACCGGAGCGCGTCACGCTCACGGCGGGCAAGCTGACGATGGAATTCGAGGCGGGGATGCTGCGCTATCTCCGCTTGGGGTCACATGAGATCGTGCGCGGCATTTACGCCGCCGTGCGCGATCATAACTGGGGCACGATCCCTGCCGAACTGCGCGATGTGAACATGGACATCCGCGCCGACTCGTTTGCCATCAGCTTCACCAGCGATCACCAGCAGGGCGATATTCACTTTGCGTGGCGCGGCACGATCACCGGGACGGCGGACAGCACGGTGCAGTTCACATTTGACGGCGAGGCGCTGACGGGCTTCAAACGCAACCGGATCGGCTTCTGCGTGCTGCACCCGATGGATGTGGCGGGCAAGGCGGTCGCGGTCGAGCATGTGAACGGCGCGACCGAACAGGGCGCGTTCCCGCAGATGATCAGCCCGCACCAACCGTATTTCGACATTCGCGCATTGACCCACGAAGTGATCCCCGGCGTGCGGGCGGAAGTCCGCATGGAAGGCGACACCTTCGAAATGGAAGATCAGCGCAACTGGACGGATGCCTCGTTCAAGACGTACTGCACGCCGCTCGGCTTGCCGTATCCCGCGCAGATCGACGCCGGGACGACGGTCAGCCAGTCGATCACCGTGCGCTTGATCGGCGATGTGGCGAACGTCGAAGTGAACGAGAGTGCGCCGATGCTGCATCTTGATCCGAACGCCGCCAAACCGCTCCCGCCTATCGGCTTGTGCGCCGCGTCACACGACGAGCCGCCGACAGATCGAGAGTGGGAGCGGCTGAAAGCCTTGAATTTAGCGCACATCCGCGTCGATTGGGCAGGGACGATCACACACGGGTCGAAGGAAGAAACGGATGCGCGAGGCGTGTTTTTCCGCGCCGCCCAACACACTGAGCTGGAAATCGTCGTTCACCTCGGAAGCGATCCGTTACAGGACGCAGATCATTACAGCCACTTTGCTGAAGCACATCAACTGTTCATGCGGCGCTGGTTGGTCTACGGTGAGAAGGGCAGCTCATGGGGGCGTATCGCCGCCGCCATCGACCGATTGAAAGCCGACTACATTTGTCCGGTTGGAACGGGCACAGATGGCTACTTCACGCAGTTGAACCGCAACCGTCCGGTTGGTTTTCAACCCGATGTAATCGCCTACTCGGTCAATCCACAGGTGCACGCCTTCGACAACGCCTCGTTGATCGAAACGCTCGCCGCGCTCGAAACGACCGTCGCAACCGCGCGCAGTTTCGCGCCGGATGCGCAGATCGCCGTCACACCGATCACGTTCAAGATTCGCCATAACCCGGACGCGACCGCTGCCGACGCGCCGACGCCGTCCGGTCAACTGCCGCGCCGCGTTGATCCCCGCCAGATGTCGCTGTTCGGCGCGGGCTGGACGCTGGGCGCGCTGGCATCACTCGCCTTAGCGGGCGCGGACAGCGTGACCTTCTACGAGACGACGGGTTGGCTCGGCGTGATGGAGCGCGAGAGCGGTTCGCCGCTGCCTGACCTGTTCCCGTCGATCCCCGGCGGCGTCTTCCCGATGTATCACGTCTTCGCGGATGCGGGCGAGTTCGCGGGCGGGCAGGTGATGAGCTTCGCCTCGTCGCATCCGCTCCGGTTCAGCGGCTTGGCGCTGCGCTCCGGGTCACGTCAACGGCTGCTCGTCGCCAATCACACGCAGGAACGGCAAACGGTGACGATCACCGGGATCAGCGGCGCGTGGACGCTCAAGTCAATGGACGAACACACGGCGATCCACGCCATGCGCGACCCCGAAGTCTACCGCGCCGCGCCGGGTCAGCCGGTCACGGCGGGCGCTGAGGGCTTGGCGATTGATCTGCTTCCCTACGCCGTCGTGCGGTTGGATCAGGAAACCGGATCATGACCCGCATCCTTGCACACTACATAATCGAAACGGCGGGCGACCCCGCGTACGCCGCCGAGCTGATGGCGGGCGAACAATCCGCCGGGACGTTCGTCAAAGTCCCCGGCGAAACGCCCGAACTGCTGGCGGCGCACGGCGCGCGCGTCGAAGGGCTGACCCTGCTGGAGCAGGTCGAGTCACCGTCGCTGCCGGGGGCGAAGCCGCCGAAAACGGCGGGCGGCAAGTATCAACGGGCGCGGGTGACGCTTTCGTTCCCATTCGCCAACATCGGCGCGTCGCTGACAACCCTGTTTTCGACCGTCGCGGGCAACCTGTTCGAACTGAACCCCTTCAGCGGACTCAAACTGCTGGACGTGGAGATTCCGCCGGAGATCGCGTCCGCCTATCCGCTGCCCGCGTTTGGCATCGACGGTACGCGGCGGCTCTCCGGCGTGCTGGATCGCCCGCTGTTCGGCACGATCATCAAGCCGAGCGTGGGACTCACGCCCGATCAAACCGCCGAGCTTGTGGCGACGCTGTGCGCGGCAGGCTTGGATTTCGTCAAGGATGATGAACTGCAAACCGATTCGCCGCATTCGCCGCTTGAAGCCCGCGTCAAAGCGGTGATGCGTGTCGTCAACGAGCACGCCGAGCGCACGGGCAAAAAAGTGATGGTCGCCTTTAACATCACCGGCGATCTCGACGCCATGCGGCGCGGGCATGACCTCGTGCTGGCGCAGGGCGGGACGTGCGTCATGGTGAACATGCTGGCGGTCGGCTTGGTCGGCGTGATCGAACTGCGGCGGCACAGTCAACTGCCGGTACACGGACATCGCGCCGGGTGGGGCATGTTCAGCCGTCACCCGCTGCTCGGCATCGAGTATCCGGCATATCAGAAGTTCATGCGCGTGGCGGGCGTCGATCACCTGCACGTCAACGGCTTGGGCAATAAGTTTTGCGAGACCGACGCCAGCGTGATCGCCGCCACGCGCGAATGCCTCACGCCTATGCCGGGAGTCGGCGCGGTCGTCCTGCCGGTGTTCTCGTCCGGGCAGACGGCGCGGCAAATTCCCGATACCTACCGCGCAATCAACAGCCTCGATTGGCTGTATCTGGCGGGCGGCGGGATCATGGCGCATCCACAGGGCGCGGCGGCAGGCGTGCGCGCCCTGCACCAGTCATGGGAAGCGGCGAAAGCAGGGACGCCGCTCGTGGAGTATGCCCGCACACATATTGAACTGGCGGGCGCATTGGAAAGGTTCGGATCATGAAGGCTGATTCTCGCCTCATGCTGACGTTCTACGGCGACGATTTCACCGGTTCGACCGACGTAATGGAAGTGCTGGAATGGGCGGGCGTCCCGGCGCTGTTGTTCCTCGAACCGCCGACCGCCGATCTGCTTGCGCGCTTTGCGCACGTTCGCGCCGTCGGCGTGGCGGGCGTCAGCCGGAGCATGAGCCCGGCACAGATGGACGCCGCGCTGCCGCCGCTGTTCGAAGCGCTGAAGGCGCTCGGCGGCGATGTGTTTCACTACAAAATCTGCTCGACGTTCGACTCGTCGCCAACCATTGGCAGCATCGGACACGCTGCCGAACTCGGTTTGCGTGTTTTCGGCGAGCAGACGATCCCGCTGCTGGTCGGCGCGCCGTTTTTGCGGCGCTACGTCGCTTTTAGCAACCTGTTTGCGCGCATCGACGACACCACCTACCGCCTCGACCGTCACCCGACGATGAGCAAGCACCCGATCACGCCGATGCACGAAGCCGACCTGCGCCTGCATCTGGGCGAACAGACCCAACGGCGGATCGCGGCGATCAACGTGCTGCATCTGGCGCAGGGCGTGCGCGCCTACTGGGACGGCTTGCGGGCGAACGGCACGGAAATCGTCGTGTTCGACACTATCGACGATGGGCATTTGCTCACGATTGGCACGCTGCTGGACGATCTCGCGGTGGAACGCACGCAAGACAGCCCGCTGTTGATCGTCGGCTCGTCGGGCGTGGAACGGGCGCTCACCTTGCGCTGGCAGCAAATCGGGCGGATCACACAACCGCCCCCGCCGCCGCCGGTCGGCGCGGTGAAGCAGTTGATCATCGTGTCGGGCAGCGCCGCCCCGCCGACTGCCGCGCAGATCGATTGGGCGGAGCAGAACGGTTTCGCGCTCATGCGCCTCGATACGGCGCGTTTGGTCGATCCGGCGACGGCGGATGACGAACGGAGCGCGGCGGTCAGCGCGGCGCTCGAGTGTTTAAGCGCCGGTCGGAGCGTGCTGCTGTTCAGCGCGCGCGGACCGGACGACCCGCACATCGCGCGCACCAAAGCTCATTTAGCCGAACTCGCGCTCGATCCGAACGCGGTCGGGTCGCTGTTGGGCACGCAGCAGGGGATGATCCTGCGCGCGCTGCTGGAACGCACCGGTCTGCGGCGCGCCGTCGTCACGGGCGGCGATACGTGCGGCTACGCGGCGCGGCAGTTGGGCATTTATGCCCTCAGCGCGCTGATGCCCGTCGCCCCCGGCGCGCCCTTGTGTCGTGCTTACTCCGCCGATCCGCGCTTCGATGGGCTGGAAATCTCGCTCAAGGCGGGTCAGGTCGGCAAAGTTGATTATTTCGGCAGTATTCTGCAAGGTTCGCAGTAGGAGCTAATCTCATGGCAATGAAAGTCGCATTGATGGGCGCTGGCGGCAAGATGGGGCAGCGGCTCACCGACAATCTCGTCAAACATCCCGACAAATATGACATGGCGTATGTGGAAGTCAGCGAAGCGGGGATCGCCAACCTCGCCAAGCGTGGGTTGAAACCCACGCCGCAAGCCGAAGCGCTCAAGGACGCAGATGCGGTCATCCTTGCGCTGCCCGATAAGCTGATCGGCAAGATCACCCGCGAAATCATCGAAGACCTGAAGTCCGGTTCGATGGTCGTCAGCCTCGACCCCGCCGCCGCTTATGCTGAAGTGATTCCGCTGCGCGATGACCTGACCTACTACGTGACGCACCCGTGCCACCCGCCGATGTTCAACGACGAAGTGACCGAAGAAGCGCGCACCGACTGGTTCGGCGGCGTGAAAGCCAAGCATCACATCGTGTCGGCGCTGCATCGCGGACCGGAAGCCGATTGGGCGAAGGGCGACGAACTGGCGCGCGATATGTACGCCCCGGTGCTGAACAACTACCGCATCACCGTCGAACAGATGGCGATCCTCGAACCCGCACTGGTCGAAACTTTCGCGGCGACGTGCATCAGCGCGATCAAGGAAGCCTACGACATCGCCGTGCAGATGGGCGTCCCGGCAGAAGCGGCATGGGAATTCCTCTCCGGTCATGCGCGCATCGAATTCGCGATCATCTTCGGCTTCTCCGGCTTCCCGTTCAGCGACGGCGCGAAACTGGCGATCAAGAACGCCTACGAGAAGATTTTCAAGCCGGACTGGAAAGAACAGATCATGAACATGGATGCGCTCAAGCGCAGCGTGGCGGAAATTACCGACAGTTTGAATAAGTAAAGGCAGTCCGGTGACGACACTGGCGCACTACCAAACCATTCTCGACGCGGCGGGCGAACCTTACCGGGTGCTTCCGCTGCAAATGGACGGGGCGGTGCTGATCACCCGGCGCGGGGGGCGGATTCTGGGATTGTTCCCCGCGCCGGACGCGCCGAATCTGCTGTGGACGAGCAGCGCCTTCGACTCGGTCGAGGCGTTCCGCGCGTTTACCACTCGCACCGATGGGTGGCACTGGAATCTCGGCGGAGATCGCATCTGGATCGCGCCGGAAATCACCTACAACGTGCGCGACCGGCGCGACTTCGGCGGCACATGGGCGATTCCCCCGGCGATGGATCCCGGCGAGTATGCGCTGGCGGGTGATGATCACAGCACTGCGCTGACGGCAGAGGTGCGTCTGACTGGCTGTGAACACGGCGCGGTGATCGGCGAAACACACGTCCGCGTGACGCGCATGATCTACCCCGCGCCGCCGCCTGTATACGCCGATGCAAGCGTGGTCTGCCTCGGCTATGAGCAGCAGGTCACGTTGGGCAGGCGGGGGAGTCAGCCGCAGCCGTTCAGCGAGGTCTGGAATCTCGTGCAGTTGAACGCGGGCGGCACGCTGATCATCCCGGTGATCGGCGCGGTGGAGGCGTCGGATTACGTCGCACCTGTGCCGGATTTCGCCCGACAGGTTACTAACGGCGCGCTGCACCTGCCGCTGAACGGGCGGCAGCAGTTCAAGATCGGCTACCAGTCGCCGTGCATGACCGGGCGCATGGGCTATTTGCAGCAGCTCCCCGATGGGCGGGCAGCTCTGCTCGTGCGCAATTTCTTCAACGACCCGGCGAACCTGTACGCCGAAGAACCGCCCGATCAGCCGGGAAAGACCGGACATTCCGTCCACGTCTACAACGACGGCGGCGCGGTGGATCAAGGGCGTCCGTTCTGCGAAATGGAATGCAGCGGACGCACACTCGGCACTTTCAATGGATTTACCCGCTCCGCCGCACACGACACCTTCAGCCTGTGGGCATATGTCGGCGCGCCGGACGCGATCCGCGATATTGCGCGGAACTTGCTAGGCAGTGCAGTATGACTATTTTAGGCTTGGGCAGCTACGGCGTCGGGTGGAACATCGGCGTGCCGGGCTATGATCAGCCCGCCCATCCGCTCGATGCGTTCGGGATGCTGCGGTTGGCGGACGAACTCGGCTTGCGCTTGGTGCAGTACGCCGACAATCTCCCATTGGACGCGCTTTCCACCGACGAACAGGCGCGTCTGCGTGACGAAGGACACGCGCGCAAGATCGCGTTTGAGGTCGGCACGCGCGGCATTCAAACCGATCACCTGCACCGCTGGATCGAGATCGCCGCGTACTTCGGCTCGCCGATCCTGCGCGTGGTGGTCGATACCAAGACGCATCACCCCGATCCCGACGAGGTAGTGACGCTGGTGCGCGCCGCACTCCCCGCGCTCAAAGCCGCCGGGATCACACTGGCGATTGAGAATCACGACCGCTTCAAAGCGCGGACGCTGGCGGGCATCGTCGAAGCCGTCGGCGATCCGCATGTCGGCATCTGCCTCGATACGGTCAACTCGTTCGGCGCGCTCGAAGGGACGGAAGTCGTCGTCGCCGCGCTCGGACGCTACGTCGTCAACCTGCATGTCAAAGAATTCATCGTGCGCCGTGTGCCGCACAACATGGGCTTCGAGGTCACGGGCTGCCCGACCGGCGAAGGTATGCTCGACGTACCGTCGCTGCTCGGCACGCTGCGCGACTATGGACGCTCGTTCAACGCGATCCTCGAAACGTGGCTCGCGCCCCAAGCGACGATGGCGGCGACAACGGACACAGAACTGCTCTGGGTGCGGCAAAGCATCACTTATTTGCGGACACTACTGAAAGATTGAAGGGCACATGATTAAGCATATCGTCGCTTTCAAGCTCAAAAACCCGAGCGATGCAGAAGCAATGAAAGCCAAGCTGATGGAGCTTAACGGCGTGGTCGATGTCATGCGCTTCTGGGAAGTCGGCATCAACGTTGGACCTTCGTCGCAGCCCTATGAAGTGGTGATCTATTCCGTCTTTGACAGCTTGGAAGACCTAGCGATCTTCCGCGACCACCCTAAACACGCGGCGATCAAGCAAGCGATTGCCGGCTACATCGAGACCTCCGGCACTATCGACTATGAGAGCGACGGCGCGAGCTAGTCAGAAATTTAACCTACGAGGAGTTTATCCCATGGATTGGGGCAAGAAGAATCGATTATCAAAACTGTTCCGGGCGGATGGCAAATGCTTTTATCTGCCCATTGATCATGGCTATTTTCTTGGACCAACACGTAATCTGGAAAAGCCGCAGGAGACCATCGCGCCGCTCGTACCCTATGCCGACGCGCTGTTTGTGACACGGGGGGTGCTGCGCGCCTGTGTTGATCCAGTAGGCAGCCTGCCGATCATCCTGCGCGTCTCTGGCGGGAGCAGTGTCCTGAAAGACCTGTCCAATGAAGAAATCACCACTTCCCTTGAAGAAGTGCTGCGCCTGAATGTATCGGCGGTTGGCGCATCGGTTTTCATTGGTTCCGACCATGAGAAACAAACGGTCATGAACTTGGCAAAGCTGGTCAACGAGTGTTCCACGTATGGGATACCGGTGATGGCTGTAACCGCTGTCGGCAAAGAATTGGAAAAACGCGACGCCCGGTTCTTGGCGCTGGCTGCGCGCATGTTTGCTGAAATTGGCGCAGATGTCGTGAAAACCTACTGGTGCGAAGACTTCGAAAAAGTGGTCGCGGGCTGTCCAGTGCCGGTGGTCATCGCGGGGGGACCCAAAGTTGAGACCGAAAAAGAGGTCTTCGATTTTGTGTACGACGGGATTCAACGGGGCGCATCCGGGTTAAATCTGGGGCGCAATGTGTGGCAGAACCCCAACCCCGTGCCGATGATGCGCGCGTTGGAAGCCATCATCCACTATGGCGCAACGAACATGGAAGCCAATGAGATGTTCGAAGAACTCAAGCACGCGGAAACCGCTGCCGCCGGATAGTCTCCGGTGTGATGAGCCAGACGAACCAACGGGGGTGTTCACCATGAGTGATCAGCCGGGACAAACAAACGCCCAACCGGTAGTTGGGTTTATTGGGATTGGGCATGTCGGCAACCCGATGTGCCACAACATTCTAAAGGGGGGCTTTCGACTGGTAGTCTGTGATCTCCGCCCCGAGGCATACGCCGATCTGCTGCCGCTTGGCGCTGAGGTCGCCGCTGACCCGGCGGAGGTTGCCGCCAAAGCCGATATTATCCTCCTGAGCCTGTATAACTCAGACATCGTCGAACAAGTTGTCTTCGGCGCGAATGGGATTGCCAGCCGCCCGGTCAATGGCAAGATTGTGATCGACACCTCAACCGGACTGCCGGAGCGCAGCAAGGAGTTTGCAGCACGACTGGCAGAGAAAGGCGGCGCAATGCTGGATATGCCGCTGACCGGGGGCGAAGTCGGCGCACGAGCCGGAACCCTCAGCTTTATGATCGGCGGCGAGATGAGCGCGTATGAGCGCGCGCTCCCCGTGATCAAGACCATGGGGAAAGACATTGTGTACTGCGGCTCGTCAGGCTCAGGCATGGTTGTGAAGATGGCGAATCAGATGTTGATCACGACCTTCTTCACGGCGATAGTGGAAGCCTTTAATTTCGTCGATCAACACCATGTAGACCTTGTTCGCTGCTTTCAAGCCATTGTTCACGGTTCGGGACAGTCACGGCGTTTGGACAAATTCGGCGCTCAGTATCTTTTGCACACCTTAGCGCAAGATGCAGTCGAGATCGCCCATTACAAGGGGGTGTTCGACAAGGATCTCGGCTACGCTCTCCAGCAGGCAGATCAAAAGGGGATTCCGCTGCCGATTGCCGAATTAGCGATGCGTTTACGCCAAGTCCTGCCGCAGTCCAACTCGGTCGATGATCTCTTGGCGGTGTGGCGGGGTATCGTGTCCACCAGTGACGGCGACTCCGCGAGTCACCGTGAATGATCGGGTGAGGCAAAGCAGCACTTTTTATCCTTTACTCAGAGATTGAAGGACCCATGACCTCGAAATTACGTTTTGCGATGTTCGGCACGGGCTTCTGGTCGTACTACCAGCTTGGCGGGTGGAACGAGACCGGCGAGGTCGAATGTGTCGCGCTCTACAACCGCACCAAGTCGAAAGCTCTCAAGCTGGCGGAACAGTTCAACATCCCCGCATCGTCGGTCTATGATGATCCGGCGGCGCTGCTGGCGAACGAACAGCTCGACTTTGTCGATATTTGCACCGCCGTCGAGACTCACTACCCGCTCACGCAGATGGCGGCGGAACGCGGGCTGGCGGTCGTGTGCCAGAAGCCGATGGCGACCACGCTGGAAGAATGCGCGGCGCTGGTCAAGGTGTGCACAGATGCGGGGGTGCCGCTCTACATCAACGAGAATTGGCGCTGGCAGTACCCCATGCGCCAGTTGAAAGCCGCGCTCGATACAGGGCGCATCGGCAAGGTGTTCCGCGCGCGCATCGACTACCGCAACAGCTTCCCGGTGTTCGACAATCAGCCGTTCCTCAAGGAACTGGAACAGTTCATCCTCACGGACATCGGCAGCCATGTGCTCGATACGGCACGTTTTCTGTTCGGCGATGCGCGCCGCCTATACTGCCAGACCTACCGCGTTCACGCCGACATCAAGGGCGAGGACGTGGCGACGGTCATGCTCGACATGGAGAGCGGCGCGACGGTCGTGTGCGAAATGAGCTATGCCAGCAAGCGCGAACATGATCGCTTCCCCGAAACCTACGTGCAGATCGAAGGGGATCGCGGCTTCTTGGAACTGGCGCACGATTACTGGCTGCGCGAGACGACCGCCGCCGGAACACTGGCGACACGGCACATCCCGCCGCGTTACAGTTGGGCAGATCCGAGGTATGATCTGGTTCATTCGAGCATCGTCCCGGCACAGTTGAATATCGCCCGCGCGCTGAAGGG
>JACSRG010000404.1 GCA_014879865.1 Anaerolinea sp. | reverse complement strand
TTCCTGTAGCCGGGGGTTTAAACCCCCGGCGGCACAACCTACGGCAAAATTCATTACCGGACAAGCCTTTCATACGGCTTTTCTTTTCGTAGCCGGATTGTTTTGAACATCCGGCGGCAGTTCACCCTCTCAAAATGACATGCCCTATAATGGATGCAGGCGAAAACCTTTTCATCACTACAAATCGTTGGCTGTTGGAGAAACCACATGGGCTACTTTAGCTCGCAGGAAGTCGCGGTCGTTACAGGGGGCGCTTCGGGCATCGGGCGCTCGTGTGCCCTGCTGTTCGCCCGCGAAGGCGCGCGAGTCGTCGTCTCGGATGTTGATCAAGACGGCGGCAGCGAAACTGTCCAATTGATCAAACAGGCGGGCGGCGAAGCGGCGTTCAAAGCGGCGAACGTTGCCGATCCTGCGGCGGTCGAGGCGTTGATCAAGTTTGCTCAGGATACCTTTGGCGGGCTGCACGCTCTCGTCAACAACGCGGGCATCGGCGGCGTCGCTGCGCCGATTGCCGACTATCCGCTCGATGGCTGGAACAGCGTGATCGCCATCAACCAGTCTGGCGTCTTTTACGGCATGAAGTACGGCATCCCCGCGATCTTGGCGAGCGGCGGCGGGGCAATCGTCAACATGGCGTCGATTCTCAGCGCGGTCGGTATCGCTGGATCGGTCGCCTACGTCGCCGCCAAGCATGCCATCCTCGGCATGACGCAAAACGCGGCGCTCGAATACTCGGCGCTGGGCGTGCGCGTCAACGCCGTCGGTCCCGGTTTTATCGAAACGCCGATGATTGCGGGTATTAAGCAGTCGCCTCAGGTTTATCAGGCGCTGGTTGAGGCGCACCCCATCGGGCGCTTGGGCAAACCGGAAGAAGTCGCGGAACTCACCGTCTGGCTCTGCTCGTCCAGAGCGTCGTTCTGCACCGGAGCATACTACCCGGTCGAAGGCGGCTATCTCGCGCGCTAATTACAGCAATTGAGGCAGAACGACTTCACTGCTTGCATGTCAAAAACTTGGAGTGTCCAGTATCGTGGTCGTTTCGTAGGGGCTTAGCGTTGCTAAGCCCCCTTATCTTCATTACTTGGCGATCTTGGCGGTTGAACGTCTTTGCTTGAATCTACCCGCTACGCTTCGCCCACCAGCGCGGCAGTCGCCTTTTCGACGCTATCGACAGGTGAAACGCCCAGCTGCTGGTCAATCAAAATGCCGTTTTCGTCGATGATCCAGTGAGAACGGATCACGCCGTCATAGGTCTTGCCGAAGCTGGTCTTTTCACCCCACGCGCCCCACTGCTCCAGCACCTTGTGGTCTTCGTCACACAGCAGGTCGTACGGCAGGTTTTCGGCTTTCTTCCACTTCAATTGGTCGGCGGGCTTGTCGGGGCTAATCCCTAGCACGACGATGTTATTCTGTGTGAAGCGCGGGAAACGGTCGCGGAAGCCGCAGGCTTGCGTCGTGCAGCCGCTTGTCCCGGCAGCAGGATAAGCGAACATGACCACTTTCTTCCCACGAAAATCGCTCAGACGGACGGTGTTGCCATCCTGATTGATCAATTCGAAATCCGGCGCAGGTTCGCCAACAGTTACCATGCCAACTACTCCTTTACACTTGAGGATGTGCCAATTCTATCCAACCTTGCGCGCCGCGCGTAAAAAGTGGTCATGCTGGTCTAGGTTGTTCATGCCTCAGCATGAATCATTTCACCCCCTTCCCCTGAGTTCATCACTCCATTTCCTATCGGAGCGGCGAACATCGGGGATACGCACTTGTAGGGGCGACCAGACTGGTCGCCCAGAACCTCAAAGATTGAACCCGCGCGCCCCATTTGTAGTAGAATCTATGTTCTGATATAGGGGAGTTCCCTATGGCGCAGTTTCTCTACCGCATCCAGCCGGCGCGCTGGGAAATGCTGACCGAAGGCGCGAACGAGTACGAGCAAACTAAAGTCTCCGAGCATTTCATCTACCTCAAAGAC
>JACSRG010000060.1 GCA_014879865.1 Anaerolinea sp. | reverse complement strand
TACTGGCACGACGACATCGGTGCGCACTTCTTCCAAGCAATGGCGCAAGCCGACGCGCTGCTGCTTGGGCGCAAAACGTGGGAGACGCACGGAGCGGCGTTTGAACCGATGCAGGATGACCCGTTCGCGAATGTCATGAACGGCATCCGCAAGTACGTCGTGTCGAGCACGCTCACCTCGGCGCAGGCGTGGCGCAATTCGACGTTGATCAACCACAATGTCGTGGAGGAAGTGCGCAAGCTGAAACAGGAATCCGGCAAGAACATCATGCTCGACGGCAGCAGCGTACTGGCGCACACTCTGATTGAAAACGATCTGGTGGACGAATACGCGCTCCACGTCTACCCGCTCGTTCTGGGTCAAGGGAAGCGCCTTTTCCCCGATGCCATGCGTGTCGATCTCGCGTTAATCGACTCCAAGCCGCTGCCGACCGGCGTGATCTACCAGCGCTTTCGCCCAAGCAACCGCTGAGTAGGTCGAAGGCAGCGCGTATATGCCCCTACACACAAGCAGTCTGTGCAGGGGCATTTTGTTTCAGGGCTGCCAGACGAGGATCACGCCGTCTTCACCCGCGCTGAGGAACTGTGTTCCAACGGCATTCCACTCGACCGCCGTGATCGCTCCGGCGTGCCCGGCGTAGGTCTGCAAACTTGTGCCGCTGGCAGCGTCCCACAACTGAACTGCGCCGTCAGCATCCCCGATCAGAATCAACGCCTCGCCCGGATGCCACGCGACCGCCGCGATTTCGCTGCTTTGATCGAGCGGCGGCAGAACGGGCTGCCCGCTCGCCACATCCCAGATCACGAGCGTGCCATCGTCAAGTCCGGTGGCGAAACGAGTATTATCTGCACTCCACGCGACAGCCGTGACGGCTGTCCCCGCGTTCAGCGTATAGACCGGCTGTGCGCTGCCCATTTCGATCAGGGTGATGCTGCCATCGTCCACGCCGATTAGCAGATACATATCGCCCGCGCTCCATGCCAGCGCATTGATCGCGGCGTTGGCTTGGGTCAGCGGCGCGGCGCTGCCCGCCGGATCGAGCAGGTTGACCGTTCCGTCCGCCCCCGCGACTGCCAGCACTGCCCCGCTCGACGCCCATGCGAGATCGGTCACTGCCCCGCCGCCCTGATAGGTCGCGATGGGCTGCTGGCTGTTCATATCCCAGATCACCACCGCACCGTCGTCGCTGCCTGACGCCAGCAGCGAACTATCCGCACTCCAATCGACGGCGGCGACCGGACTCGTATGCCCGCTCAACGTGGTCACAACCTGCCCGCTGATCGCATCCCAGAGCGAAATCGTACCATCCTCATTCGCGGCGGCGATGCGTGTGCTGTTCGTGTCCCAAGCCGCATCAGACACCGCGCCCGCCGAAGCGTTACGCGCCAGAGTCAGCACAGGCGTATTCTCCTGCGGCGCGCCTTCGACGATCACGGTTTGGCTGGCGCTGTTGGTAGTCACACCGTCGATCCCGGTGACGGTCAGCGTGACGTTGTACTCACCCGCACTCGCAAAAGTGTGAGTCGGGTTGGCGTCGGCGCTGGTTGTGCCATCGCCGAAGTCCCAAAGGACGCTGGCAATCGCCCCGCTCGACTGGTTGACGAACTGGAACGTCAGCGGATCATTCGTCGGCTCTACCGTGAACTGCGCCAGCGGCGGAACTGGAGTCTCAGTCGGGATTGGCGTCTCAGTCGGCGGCACAGGCGTTTCTGTTGGCGGCACGGGTGTCTCCGTTGGCGTCTCCGTAGGCGTCTCCGTCAGTGTGAACGTTGCTGTCGGCGGCAGCGGTGTTTCCGTCGGCGTCTCCGTCAGTGTGAAGGTTGCCGTCGGCGGCAGCGGTGTTTCCGTCGGCGTTTCCGTCGGCGTCTCCGTCAGCGTGAACGTTGGTGTCGGCGGCAGCGGCGTTTCCGTAGGCGTCTCCGTCAGCGTGAGCGTTGCCGTCGGCGGCAGCAGCGTCTCCGTAGGCGTCTCCGTCAGCGTGAGCGTTGCCGT
>JACSRG010000549.1 GCA_014879865.1 Anaerolinea sp. | reverse complement strand
AACAGTTGGATGAAATCCTTGAACAGCACGCCTTCCCACTCGGTATCAAACTTGCTCCAGCGGGTGACGCAGTGAATGTCCACTGTCAATTTTGTCGTCGGGATTTGCTGGAATTCTTTCCACGTCCAGCGCATTTCTTTTTCGACTTCACCGAATACGCGCAAGTCCCATGTTGCCTCATTGAAGCGCGGGACGCCGCCGTAATGCAGTACGGGGAAGTCTAAGGTCAGCGATTGACCGGGAGGCAGCCGACCTTCCTTACGCATTTGTTCTTCCAATTTACGCCGCTTGAGTACGTTATCCAGCATGACTCGACCCTATCTACTCTAGATACTGCCGATTATAACGTACTCCAAGATTGGATTGGATGTCAGACGGGGAATGTTCGAGAAAATCCTCGACATCCCCGGCTTACTCCCGTATCGATTTGCGCGAGTCATCTTTGCTGTAGGTGAAATCCGCCAGCGTATCATCGACCTTCTTGAGGAAGTCGATCCCCTCCTGCACAGTGCTCACCGAGCGGTAGCGCACTCCGGCAAACTGATGCCCGACCCCGGCGAGGAACTGATCGAGCTTATTGGCGGCGATGTAGATCGACCAACCGACGCGCTGCTTTCGCAGCGTCTCCACGACTTTGAGCGCTTCTTGCAATGAGAGGTCTTGCTTGGTCATGCGCCGGGCATCGGTGACGGTATGCACGAGCGGACCGCCTGCCCCTAACACAGCATTGGCGCGATCCCGCATGTCCAGCGACTCCTTGAGGTACGTTTCAAGGTCGGCTTTCGTGAATACCCCGTCGTAGGTGATCAGGATGATGCGGTTTTCGAGCAGCCATGACAATTTGTAGGACATACACCCCCTCTTTCCCTATGGCTTCATTATATATCCGCAAGGTCATAGGCTGCGTTAAGATCAATGGTTTGTTAAAGGTTCGACAAGGGTTTCGCGCGTCCACGCCAGTGTGCGCTCGAAGGCGTCCTGCTGGCTGTAGATCGGCGCATAGCCGAAGTCACGGGCGGCTTTGTGGCTGACAAAGCTGAAATCGCGCGTGGTCGCCAGCACCGCATAGCGGGTGATGGGGGGCAGCTTGCCGCGTGTGAGGAAGGCTGTCCGCTGCGCGGCTTGTGCCACGAGCAGCGCCGCCGCCTCGGACAGATGCGCTTCCTTATACGGCACGTTGAGCGCGCGCAGGAACGGCACGAAGAAGTCGAAGAAATTCCCCGGCGCGTGGTCGGTGATGAAGTAGCACTGCCCCGCCAGCGGACTCTCGGCGCTGAGGCGTTCGACCGCCAGCTTGAGCGCGTAGGCGGTGTTGCCGACATAGACGTGATTGTGGACGGCAGAGCCATCGCCAATGCGGGTGAATGTCCCGGTCGTGACGACGCGGGGGATCACGTTGGGGAAGCGATGCTGGTCGTGTTCGCCGTACAAGCCGCCCGCGCGGATCGAAACGGTCGCCAAGCCGCTCCCGTTGGCGGCAATGACCGCCTGCTCCGCAAGTGTTTTGGTCTCGCTGTAGTAGTCGAGGTGACGCTTGGGGTACGGCAGGCGCTCGTCGCCGTCGCGGATCGGCGTGCCGTCGAAGACCACGTCAATCGAACTGATGTAGACGAGGCGCGGCACCTGTGCCGCTCGGCATCCGGCGATCACGTTGAGCGTGCCGGTCACGTTGACATCGTACATAGCGGGCTGCTTGGCGGTGTTCTGGTTGACCATGACCGCCGTGTGGATCAGCGCGTCCATGCCCGTACAGGCGCGGGTTACATCGTCGGGGTGGCGGATGTCCCCGATGATCGACTCAATGCCCGGTTCAGGGGAGGGGTGGAGATCAAAACTCTTGACGGCATGACCGCTCTGCTTGAGCACTTGGGTGACGGCGCGTCCCAACATCCCCGCGCCGCCGGTGACGAGAATTCGCATCGGTGATTGTCCTCTTTTGCTAGCGTTCTGACCGTTTGGGTTGGTAAAGCGGTTCGTTTTCGTCCAGAAGTTTCAAGAGTTGACGCGCGGCGAAAACGCGATTGCGCTTTTGTCCGGTGATCTCCTCAACTATGCCGTTCGCTTGCAGGCTGTCAACGGCTTTCTGTGCCGCGCCAAATGAGATATGGAGCGCATTTTCGATTTGCTTGACGGTGAGATAGAGGTGCGTGAACACCAAATCGAGTACGCGTAAAGTCGATGCGGTCGCGTTTTGCGCCTGCAACGTGGCGCGATAATCTTCCCGCTGCTGAATGAGCTTCCGTGCCGACTCGGACGCATGGTTGCTTTGCACCGTGACTCCCCGGAGGAAGAACTTGATCCATCCGATCCAGTCGCCGCGCTGCGACACTGCCAGCAGTCGCTCGTAGTACTCCTGCCGGTGCTCCTCGAAGAATGCGCTCAAGTAGAGCAGAGGCAGCGGCAGCACATCCCGTTCGCACAAGAACAAGGTGATCATGAGCCTGCCGACACGCCCATTTCCATCTAGGAAGGGATGGATTGCCTCAAACTGATAGTGCATCAATGCGCATTGCAGCAAAACGGGCAGTGATGTTCGATCATGCAGGAAAAGCTCCCACTGTCCTAAAACCTGCATGAGCTGATCGACGGGCGGCGGGACGTAGGTCGCGTCATTGAGGGTACATCCCGCCTGTCCGATCCAGTTTTGCGAACGGCGGAACTCCCCCGGAGTCATGTTTGGTGCACCGCCGCGAACGCCATCCATCAGCTTCTCATGCAGTTCGCCAACCAGACGCAAACTCAGCGGAAGTGTCTCTAGGCGTTGCAGTCCGTAGTTCAGTGCATTCAGATAGTTGATGACCTCTTGGACATCTTCCGTCGGTTTCGCATAATCGGACGCCGCCTCGAAAAAGAAGAGTTCCGACAGCGAAGCCTGAGTGCCTTCAATTTGAGAGCTCTTGACGGCTTCCAAGCGGGTGTACGGGATGATCAAGAAATTTGGATTGGGAACCATGCGCCCTGATCCGGCAAGTTCACCTACGGCGCGTCCGGCATCGTCCAGCACACGCAAGAATTCCAGATCAAATGAGTCAAGTTGGGGGGGCAGCGGGTTGGGGACATAAGCGTAATAACCCTGACGGGTTTTGGATAGACGACCGGATGGGCTGTTCTGAAAGGCAGCGATATTCACAGGCGCTTTTCCTTATTTCACGATCCGGCAATAAGCATACGCGCTATTTCACAAAATCGCCAAAAATGAAATAGCGCGCTGCGTTCTACTTCGTCTGATCCGTGCGTCCTTTCAGCCGCACGTAGATCGCGCTCGCGCCGCCCTTCGTGCGTGACTTGCGCACCTCGAACATGGTCGGGTACGCCTTGATCAGCGAGAGAAGCTGCTTATGTCCGTAGGTGCGTGGGTCGAACGCCGGGTCAAGCTGGCGCAGTTTGTTGCCCATCGCGCCCAAGAATGCCCACCCGTCTTCCTGCACGGCGAGATCGTATGCCATGCGGAACAGCACGCGCACATCGGCGGGCGGTTCTTCCTCCGGCTTGGCGTTCCCCGATTTGACGACGGGCGCTTTGGTGACGATCTCCGGCGGTGTGTCGCTCTTGGCGAGGTTCTCGGCATAGACGAACAGGTCACAGGCGTTGACGAAAGGACGCGGCGTGAGCAGTTTGCCGATCCCCATAACGAACAGGTTCTTCTCGCGGATGCGCACGGCAAGGCGCGTATAGTCGCTGTCGCTGGAGACGAGGCAGAAACCATCGACGCCGGACGTGTAGAGGATATCCATCGCGTCGATGATCATGGCGCTGTCGGTCGCGTTCTTGCCGATGGTGTTGCGGAACTGCTGGATCGGCTGGAGCGCGTGAATTTGCAGCGTCTCCTTCCAGCTTTTCATCGTCGATTCTGTCCAGTCGCCGTAGATGCGCCGGATGGTGACGATGCCGTATTTGCTCGTCTCCGCCAGCATCTCGCCGATCAAGCTGGCGCTGGCATTGTCGCCATCGATCAGCATGGCGAGACGGCGATTAGTATCTTTGCCGGTCGCCATGATTTAGGCGAGATCGCGGTGCTGCTTGGCGCACCGCTCCAGCGCGCGCTGCGCTTCGCGGACGTTGATCTTCGGCGCAACATCGACGTAGAATTGTGCGGCGATCCGCTCGGCGGCGGCGTACCCGTCGGCGGATGTATCGCCGAGGTTGAGCGCGTAATTCGCCTCGTCCAAGCCCTCGATGGGTTCGAGCTTGATCTCGGTGACGTTCTCGCGGCGCACGCGCTCCAAGTTCTGGCGGCGCTTGTCCGCGTCGGCGGCGCGGGCGTTCTCGCCAGCCGCCTGATAGTAATCGCGCAGACGCGCTTCAAGGTCAATTGCGTAGGCGAGGATCGCCCCAAATGTATTCAATGCCATGTCGATTCACTGTCCTGACTGCCGCTCGTAATTACGGTAAATCATACCGCTGTAGCGGCGCATTCCCAAACGCTCGTAAAACGGCTGAAGATCGGGGTCGCAGATCAGGTCGATCATATACAGGTGCTTGAGTTGATCGAGCATCCGCGCGACCAGTTCGCGCCCGATCCCCTGCCCGCGATACGCTGGCAGCACTTCGAGCAGCGGGATATAGGCGGACAGCACGCCGTCGCTGATCGCCGTGATGAAGCCGACCACCTGATCACCGTCAAGCGCCAGCACGACATGGCTGCTGCCGTGCAGCAGGTTGAGGTGCGTTTCGGGGGTCGGCGGCTTGCCCCACCCCTCGAAAAACCCGCCGCGCAGGTGATCAGCACGGATGTCTGCTGCTGTCGTTCGATACGCGATCATGTCTGTCCCATGAGTACGTGTTCCGGCACGCCAGACGCGAGCAACTGCGCGCGGATCGACTCCATGTCGATTGCCCGTAAATCGGGCAGGGTGTTATCTGCCTGCTGCAAGTACGTCAGCGCATCGGCGAGTGTATCGACAAAACGCAGCCGCACCTTGAGAAGCTGTGCGGTCATCGACGACTGAAACGCCAGCACGGAACTTTGCACGCCGTAGAAGATCACCCAACCGAGGCGCGGATGAGTGCCCCACGCCCGCTGGATCATCTGCTGGAAGCGGGGCAGACTCTCCAACAGGGAATGATCGACCACCACGTGCAAAAAATCCGCTTCCGCATTGTTCAAAAACTGCTGCATGGGGGCTTCTGTCGCGGCGAACTCGTCCGGTGTGACTTCGCCCCACGAAACGGCAAAGATGATATGTCCCTTGACCAACCATGTGGATTTGATCGGCATTGTGCGGTGCTCCGATGACTGATTGACCTTACTATTAAAGTCTACGGAATCGGCGCGGTTGTCAAGCGACGCTGGAAGATTTGAACCGTTTGTCGTGTTGAAAGATATTCTGTCATATCTGCATAGGAGGTTTGTTTATGCATGTGCTAAGACTTTTTGTTGCGGTTGGCAGTGTACTGCTGTTGACGACGGCGGTTCATGCCGGGAACCGGGCAGGCAGCAATCCGCAGTTGTCGCTCCCCGCTGTCGAACTGCGCGAAGTGGCACGCGGATTTACTGCGCCCATCACGCTGACCGCGCCGGATGACGGCACGAACCGGCGCTTCATCGTCGATCAAATCGGCGTGGTCTACGTGCTGCTGCCCGACGACACCCTGCTCGAAACGCCCTTTCTGGACATCCGTGACCGGTTGGTCGAACTCCGTACCTCGCGCAACGATCCGCGCGGGCTGCTGAGTCTCGCCTTCCACCCGGCTTATGCCACCAACGGACGCTTCTTCATCTTCTACACCGTCCCGCCGCGCGCCGATGCACCTTCCGGCACGCAGTACACGGACGTGCTGGCGGAGATACACGTCGATGCGGCAGACGCCAACCGCGCCGATCTGACGACCGAGCGCATCCTCGCGCACTTCGATCACCAATCGCTCGAACATTCGGGCGGGCAGTTGGTGTTTGGTTCTGAAGGTGATTTGTACATCGGGTTGGGCGACGATGATCGCCCCGCAGAAACGTCACAGAACGTCGAGTCGCCGTTTGGCAGCATTCTGCGGATTAGGGTCGATCCCGTAGACGCGGATGTTCCCTACAGTATTCCCGCCGACAATCCTTACGTCGATTCCCCCGGACTCGACGAGGTGTACGCCAAGGGGTTTCGGCATCCTTGGCGGATGAGCTTTGACAGCGAGTTCGGGCTGTTGGTCGCCGATCCCGCATGGACATTCCGCGCCTCGGAGATCAATCAGATCATCCCCGGCGGCAATTACGGTTGGAACATCGTGCCGACGCAGTGCTATGACGGCGATCAGGTGGTCGAAGGCTGCCTGACAGCGGACACGGGTGAAGCCCTTGTGCCGCCCGTGCTGGAATACGGCGGCGATGTGGGGCGGATTGTGATCGGCGGGTACGTGTATCGCGGCAGCGCGATACCCGCACTGCAAGGCAAGTACGTGTTTGGCGAATGGGGCGTGCAGGTGCGCAACAACGCGCAGATTTTCGCCGCCCAGCCCAACCCGGATGGGCGCTGGGAATTCGAAACGCTGATTGAGCGTCCTTTCCGCGTGGGGACGAGCCTGTGGGGATTCGGTCAGGACGCGGCAGGTGAACTGTACGCCATGAGTCTGTTAGGCGCAGTGCTGCAAGGGACAACCGGCGTCGTCTACCAGATCGTCCCGGCAGACGGAGGATAAATCAACTGCGACGCCAGCGGACAATCGCCGTCGAGGTCGGTCCGGGGCTGCCGCCAGCGGGTTCAGTCGTGATGCCCATACCCTCGAAGGGCTGTTCCAGCAGTTCGACCGGGATGTTCATCGCGCCAGAGCCGTTGGCGTCCACTTCGAAGATGCCAATGCTGGTGACGACTTCGCCGCGCCGCACCCATGCCTGATAAACCGAGTTTTCGGGCAGCGGCGGGAAGTCTTCCGCCAGCAGCACGGCGTCGGTGTAGTCGCTTGACCAGATGACGTGGGCGTTCGCGCCGGTCGCCACGCCGCCATCCGCTGTCGGCAGGTGGATTTCGTGCAGGTTCGGCGTATTGCTCACCCGGTTGACCCAGTAGACATTGCTGGCAACCAGCACCAGCGCGAGCACGGCTGCCGCCAGCCATGCAGCGGACAACCGGCGGCGCTTCGGCGGCTGTGGGCGGGAAGCTGGCACGAGGGTCGGCGCGCTGGAAGCAGCACTGGCTGCTGCACGGGCAGCGGTCAGCAAAGAGGTGAGCAGTTCGGGCGGCGGTGCGACCTGCGGCACGGACTGCGCCAGCGCAGCGCCTACACGTTCGTATTCCGCCAGTTCGAGCGCCAGATCGGGGCAGCGCCGCAGCCCGTCTTCAATCAAGCGTGTGTCAGCCTCATCGGTTGCGCCAATGCTGTAAGCGGGAATGAGATCACGGAGTTCGTCACAGTCCGTAGGGGCGTTCATCTGGGTTTCTACTTACGTTCCTTCTATCACTATTATATCGCTCGGAAACGGCATTAGGATTGCTCGCTTAACCAATGTCTTAACTTTTGCAGCCCCAAGCGCAGCCGCGTTTTGACCGTTCCGAGCGGTAGATCAAGTGCCTCTGCCAGTTCGCTGTGCTTCATCCCCTTGAAGAACGCCAATTCGATCAACTGGCGCTGTTCGTGCGGCAGTCGATGTAGGAGCGGCTGCAAGCGCTCCAACTCGATCACCGTGTCGTCCTGCTCGTCGGCGATGATCTCCTCGTAGAGTTCGGTATCTTTGCCGGTGCGCCGGATTTCGCGGCGCAGGCGGTCGATAGCGGTGTAGCGCGCCATTGTCAGCAGCCAACTGCTGAACTGTCCCTTTGCCGAATCCCACGCGTCGGGGTGCTGCCAGACCTTGAGGAAGGTATCCTGCGTGACTTCCTGCGCCAGCGGCTTGTTCTTCAGCACGTTGAAGACCAAGCTGTAGACGACCCCGCCGTACTCCCCGTAGAGAGCGGTCAGCGCGGTTTCGTCACCGTGCGCCATGCGCCGAAGCAGCGCAGAAGCCTCATCAACCATTCATCTTCCCGATCAAATCCAAGCCATGCTATTCAACGATAGCGTATTGAACACGGTTTGCAAACCAAACTTCATAACTAATTAGCCAGAGGAGAGCAAGATGTTCAAGAAACTGAGCTTCGCAGTGCTGTTGATCGTGCTGGTCGCTGCGCTTGCGGTCATCCCCGCTTTCGCCCAAGATATGCCCACCCTGAGCGTGAGTGGTGGAACCGGTGGTTTGGGGCAGTACCTCGTCGCATCGAACGGCATGACCGTCTACACGTTCAAGCGGGATACGCTCGGCGTGAGCAACTGCGTCGATCAATGCGCGACGGCGTGGCCCCCCTACACGGTCGAAAGCGCTGACGGCTTGACGGTCGGCGACGGCGTCCCCGGCGAAATCGGCACGATTGAACGCGCTGACGGCACGCTGCAAGTCACCTACAACGATCTGCCGCTCTACTTCTGGCAAGGCGATGGTCAAGCAGGTGATGTCAACGGACACAACTTCCGCACCAATTGGTTGGTTGTGCCGCCTGCGACCGTCTACACCGTCGGCAGCGCGGATCACGGCTACATCCTCGTCGGTCCGACCGGCATGACCCTCTACACCTTCGACAACGACGAACCCGGCGTGAGCAACTGCTCCGGCGACTGCGCCTTCCGCTGGCCCCCGCTGACCGTCGCCGATGCGAACGCGCTGACCGCTGCGGTGAACATCCCCGGCTCGTTCGGTACGATTGATCGCGGTGATGGTACGCTTCAGGTCACCTACAACGGTTGGCCCCTGTACTACTGGATGAACGACAGCGCGCGCGGCGAAACGACCGGCGATGCGGTTGGCGAAGTGTGGTGGGTGGCAGTTCCGTAAGGCGGCGATTTAAGCCTCGGTTTTTGACCTCACCCCTAAATCCCCTCTCCACATGGAGAGGGGATTTAGGGGTGAGGGGTTCAAGCATTAAAAACTTACCCCTGACAGTCCCTAATCTCCGGCAGAGGCGGCGACTTCCTCGACCAGTCGTTCGGTCTCGGCGTCGGTGCGCTTGCTGCGCAGAATCGCCCAGCCGATGACGCCGACCAAGACCGCCATCACCGCGAAGACGGCGATGCGCTGACCATTGTCGTTCGAGGCAGAGAAGGTCACGACCAGCGGCGCGGCGAGCAGCGACACAAGGTTGACCACCTTGATCATCGGGTTGAGCGCGGGACCCGCCGTATCCTTGAACGGATCGCCGATGGTGTCGCCGACAACCGCTGCCTTGTGCGATTCTGACCGCTTGCCGCCGTAGTTCCCCTCTTCGATGTACTTCTTGGCGTTATCCCACGCGCCACCGGCGTTGGACATGAAGACCGCCATCAACTGACCGGCGAGGATGATCCCGGCGAGGAAACCACCGAGCGCGGGCGCGCCGAGCAGGAAGCCGACGACAATCGGCGTGAGCACGGCGACGATGCCGACTGGGAGCAGTTCACGCTGTGCCGCGCCGGTCGAGATGCTGACCGCTTCGGCGTAATCGGGCGTCTTCGTGCCTTCCATGATGCCGGGGATGCGCAGTTGGCGGCGCACCACGTTGATCATCTGGAATGCGGCGCGGTTGACCGAGCGAATGAGCAGGCTGCTGAACAGGAAGATCAAGCCGCCGCCGATCAGGAAGCCGATGAACACAATCGGGTCGGCGATGTTGATGCCCGTGCCGTAGACCGTTTCTTCCAGCGGGACGCCCAAGCCAAGCTGGACGACGCGCGTATCCGTGAGGAATGAGCCGAACAGCGCGACCGCCGCCAGCACTGCCGAACCGATGGCAATCCCCTTCGTGATCGCTTTCGTAGTGTTGCCGACCGCGTCGAGCGAGTTGAGGATTTCGCCGCCCGCGCCCTGATTTTCGCCCGCCAGCTCTGCCACGCCCTGCGCGTTATCGGAGATGGGACCGAAGGCATCCATCGAGACATTGTTGCCCGTCAGCGTGAGCATACCGATACCGGTCATCGCCACGCCGTACAGCACCGCCGTGAAGGTATCGACCACCTGCGCGCCTGCGCCATTGGTGATCGGGAACAAGCCGAAGATCGCCACACTGGTGAAGATGCTGCCCGCGAGGACGAGCACCGCCCACACGCTCGATTCCATACCGCTGGCGAGACCGCTCAAAACGGTGGTCGCCGCGCCGGTTTGCGTGCTCTTGGCGATGTCACGGACGGGCGCATGTTCGGTCGCCGTGAAGTATGCGGTGACGCGATCCGTCACGACGGCGAGGATGATGCCGACGACGACTGCTGCCAGCGGCTGCCAGACGATCCCGCCCGAATTGATGTTCGGATCGCGCATATACAGCCCGGTGAAGATGGCGAACATGACGATGCTGATCACCGCCGCGCTGTAGAAGCCGCGCGTAATCGCGTCGAGCGCGTCCTTGCCCGTCGTGGAGCGCACGAGGTACGTGCTGATGATCGAGCTGAGCACGCCGATACCGCGCACGACCAGCGGGAAGACGATCCAGATCGGGGAGCGCGTGACCGTCGCCACTGCCAAGCCGAGGATCAAGCCGGAGACGATGGTGACTTCGTAGCTCTCGAAGATGTCCGCCGCCATCCCGGCGCAGTCGCCGACGTTGTCGCCCACGAGGTCGGCGATCACCGCCGCGTTGCGCGGATCGTCTTCGGGCAGCCCCGCCTCGACCTTGCCGACGAGGTCAGCGCCGACGTCCGCCGCTTTCGTGAAGATACCGCCGCCCACGCGCATGAACAGCGCCAGCAGCGTGCCGCCGAAGCCGAAGCCGAGCAGCGCATCCGGCGACGCGATGCCGAAGAGGATGAAGATCACCGTGCCGCCGAGCAGCCCCAAGCCGTCGGTCAACATGCCGGTGATCGTGCCGGAGCGGTACGCGATGCGCAGCGCATCGCCGTAACCCCGGTTGGGATCAACCGCCGCCGCTGCGACACGCACGTTCCCCTGTACCGCCATGTTCATGCCGACGAACGCGACTGCCGCCGAGAAGATCGCGCCCATCAGGAATGCACCCGCGCGCCCGAACGCCGTCGTCGTGCGGGCTGTTTCGCAGAGGGGTTCGCCAAGCTGCACGATCAGCGCTTCTTCTTCAAATACGACCGCGTTATTCCGCAGCAGTTCAAGTTCCTGCCGGGCTGCTAGCGCGGTATCTGGTTGCCCACTCGCGAGCGCCGTGTCGCCCGCTTGGATCGCCGCCACCAGATCAGCATTCTGGCTGTTGACGCGTTCAATCGTGCGCTGCTCGCCCGTCAGACCGTCCGCCCCCACGATACTCGTGTAATCCGAACGCACCTGTGTCGCCAGTTCCGGGCAGAAGTGCTCGATGGCGTAAGGGGTCGGCTTGACGACGTACACGCTGAAGAACAACACCACGACCAGCACGGCGATCAGCACGGCGATGATGCGAAACTGTGAACGCAGATAGGCATTCGCGCCATCCTTGATATACGTCCACACGGTTTGCATCTTCTGCGAGCCTTTGCTCTCGGAAAGAATTTGCCGTGCAAGGAATGCGGCGTAAATAATGCCCGCGACGGCGATGCCCAAAACAACCAGCATCAGGAGTGTTTCTGTTGAATTTAGTTCACGCATGAATCAAGAACTCCGTATGTAAAGCACGCGAAAAATGGGGAAACAGTTTGTCAATGCGTACAATGCAGCGCTTAGATTTTTGCACAGCCAACTATTGTTTGCAAGCACCCTTGCAAATCTCTGCACAAATGTGTTGGGACACGCGGATCGGTGACCTTAAGTAAGTTTCTGAATGTCTTCAAAGGAGACGAGACATGGGCGTGTTGAAAAAGCCCCTCTCCCACGCAAGCGGGGAGAGGGGTG
>JACSRG010000061.1 GCA_014879865.1 Anaerolinea sp. | reverse complement strand
GCGCCAAACAGCACATCGGCGACCGCTTCGCCTGCTTCGCCGGGATACCACGCGTGGACGATAGCATCGAGTGAGTTTGCCGCCCAAGGGATCGCGACCGCGCTGCCCCCGAACAGCACCAGCACGACGGGTTTGCCCGTCTCGTGTAGTTGCTGCAGCAGCCGCTCTTGAATCGCCGGAAGTTCGATGAACACCCGGTCTCCTTGACTGGTCGTTCCCGGCGGAACGCCTTCATCCTGCAAGTCCTCACCTTCCAACACCTGCGACAGCCCGCCGACAAACACCACCACATCGGACGCTTGTGCAGCGCGCAGCGCCGCCGCAAACCCGGTTTCGTCCGGGTTGATGATGTCGCATCCGGCGGCATAATGGATCTGCGCGCCCTCCCCGACCGCCTGCTGAATCCCTTCCAGCACAGTCATCGGCTGCACGGGCGTACCGTGATAATTCCCTAGCTGTGCGGTCAAATCATGCGCGTTCGGTCCGATCACCGCAATGGACGCCAGATGTTTATCGAGCGGCAGTACGCCGGTATTCTTCAACAGCACAATGGATTCACATGCCGCCGCTCGTGCCAACGCCCGATGCTCGGCTTGCCCGACAACGTCGATGGAAATCTGCGCGTACGGGACGCGCTCGACCGGATCGAACATGCCGAGACGGAAGCGCGTGAGGTACAACCGGCGCAGGCATTGATCAAGCTGTGCTTCGCTGACCAGCGCCCCTTCGACCGCTTCGACCAGCGCTTCATAGGCGCAGCCACAGCACAGATCGCAGCCTTCGCGGACAGCCAGCGCTGCCGCCGCCGCATACGAATCAACCAGCTTGTGTTGATCCGCGATGTCTTCGATAGCGCCGCAGTCGGACACGAAATGTCCGGCGAACTGCCACCGCGTCCGCAGAATATCGCCGATCAACGTGGGGCTGGCGCAGCATGCTTCCCCGTTGGTGCGCGTATATGCACCCATCACCGATTCGACGTTCGCGTCGCGAACACACGCTTCAAATGCCGGTAGATAGGTATCCCACAGGTCATACAGACTAACCTGTGTATCGAACGAGTGGCGCAGATGTTCCGGTCCACTGTGCGCGGCATAGTGCTTGGCGCAGGCTGCCAGCTTCAAATATTCCGGGTGATCGCCTTGCAGCGCCTTGATAAACACGACCGCCAGTCTGCCGGTCAGGAACGGGTCTTCCCCGAAGGTTTCCTGCGCCCTGCCCCAACGCGGATCGCGTACGATGTTGATGTTCGGCGTCCAAAACGTCAGCCCGCCGTAGATTTCGACCCGCCCCTCACGGGCGGCGTGGTGGTGCTTGGCGCGCGCTTCATCGGAGATCACCTGCCCCACATGATCGAGGAGTTCGGTATCCCACGTCGCCGCCAAGCCAATCGCATGGGGAAACACCGTCGAGAGTCCGGCGCGCGCAACTCCGTGCGAACACTCATTCCACCAGTTGTACGCCGGAACGCCTAAGCGTTCGATAGCGGGCGAGTCGTGCAGCATTTGCGTCACTTTTTCTTCCAGCGTCATGGCGCTGATGAGCGCTTCAACGCGCGCCTCTAACGGCTGCGCCACATCACGGCTGATCTCCGGCAGTCTTTCGAGCACTGCTTGCGCCAGCATTAGAGTTTCTCCTCAATGAGGTTGACGGCAGTCCAAGCGCCATCGCGGGTCAGCTTGAGGGTCTTGATCTCAAACGGCGCGAACGGGATGGTTTTGACCTCGCCGCCTTCGAATGTAATTCGGGCGACGACCTCGCGTCCGAGGCTTTCGACCAAGCGCACGATCAGCGCGTCGTCAGCTTCGGCTTTCTTGAGCGCGCCCACCGTGATCGACGCGGGCTCAACCAGCAAGAATGGCGGATAAACCGCCTGCGCGTTTTCAGGCGCGGAGGGCGAAAAATAGCTGAAAAAACCTTCGAGCGGTTGATTCAGCGTGAGCGCCGCCGACAGCACCTGCGCGTCGAAGTCCGCCGCTTGACCGTGGGGCGTG